>DUPN01000015.1 GCA_012838305.1 Bacillota bacterium
ATTATAGAACATGGTCTGTGTCGAAATCAAGTAAGGCAGCGCAATCTGCTCACCATTGTGGCTGGTGGTAGCCACCAGGCCTTCACCAAAGTCGGCGACATCGAAATCGAAGGCTTCGATGTAAGGATCCAAAATCTCAACTACTCCCGCTTCCCCGTATCCAGCAACATAGGGAGACTGGGTATTGGCCAATGCGGGCACTTCTCCGGAAGCAATAGCCGCAATCAACTGGGTGTTCAGCTCAGCATAGGCGCCAATGTACACGGGCACCACAGTGATCAGAGGGTTCTGTTCATGGAACCGTTCTACCATGTAGTTCAAATGCTCATGCCACTGATCCTCGTGGGAGTGCCACCACTCGATGGTAATCGGTTCCGTAACCTCATACCGAGAGGTGTTGGCCAGAGAGAGGCCAGCTACAGACAACATCATGCTCAAAACAAGTACCAGAATTAGAGTTTTTCTCATCATTTGATTCCCTCCTGCTTTCATGACAATCTGATATCGTGTAACACCATCTGTCGCATCCAGCACTAACGATTCGACCATCCATCACCTTCCTTACCTGTAATTTGAGATACCATCTCAGTCCCAATACCCTGCTGCCCTGGTGTTCGCACCCATTTTCGACAGATGCATGTGGATGGGACCAATATCATTTGTCAGAAGGGCCCGCACACCGCCACGCACCGCCTCTTCTGCTTCGCCACTTTCATCAGCCCAATAGAGGTTGGTAACAAAACCCATCTCCACAGCAGACTGCAGATGGCAAGGTTGATAGTAGCCCTTAAAGAACTGAATGCGCTCGCACCCCAACTCTGAGGCGTGCTGAAAGACGGCGCTTGCATCACTGTTGCGAGCTTGGACATAACAGCGGGGAATGTGGGGGCAAATCTTCAGGGCCATCCCTAAAACATCCCGGTTACCGGCGATATAAAAGGGTCTGTCAGGCGAAGGAGTATACTGCGAGAGCAGATGCAGAGGTGTCTGTCCCTGATCTATCCCCTTGATGTGAATGTTCAGACCCACCAAACCGGCAAAGTGCGTCAGTACATCATAAAGTGTTGGTATACCAAGCCCCAAGAGACGATCGCCCTGCGGATCAAGCAAATTTGCCCGTTTGAGTTCCTGCGCGCTTAGCTCCGCCACTTTTCCCGTACAGTCGGTGGTCCGATCAAGGGTGGAATCATGAATGACAAAGGGTATACCATCCTTGCTGACCCTCACATCGAATTCCAACTGATCGGCGCCCGCCGCGATCGCCGCCGAAAAGGCGGGGAAACTGTTTTCCGGAAACCGTGTGCTCCAGCCGCGATGGGCGATGAGCTCGATGTTTGTCCTTGACGTGATGATTGGCCTTCTCCCCTTTGACTGCTGAACAGAACTGTCCCTATGCCCCTGAACGTGCCCAATGGGCCCGCCGGCACCCTGTTGCATTTCATATTTTGTTAACCTCATGATTAATACTACCATTGCTCTAAAGGTCTGTCAAACAAAATTCTAGAGTACAATGTTCTTTTTTGTAATACCATGTGCATATGTGGGTGCACCTTTGTCCTGCAAAGTCCTCCCCCAGGGATCCGATGGAAAAAGCAAACAAAAAAAGGCCTTACGCTCGGTGCTCCATGACCAAGCGTAAAACCTTTGATTTCATCGCAGCTAATTCAGAAAACTGCCGATCCGATCAAGTTGCGAAACCACAGTGTACTCCCCATCCCCCGCTGTGGATACCATCACTGCACCATCGATGCTGGTGATATAGGTGTCTGCACCCGAATTGGCATAGTTCCGGTAGATCCGCAGTTCTTCTATGGCATCACTCATCATCACAGCCACCTTGGCGCCTACCGCCTCCCGAAACGGTCTGCTCGATGAGGTACCCGCTCCGTGATGCGGCACTTTCAGTACGCCCGACTTCAGCCTATCGCCGTAGCGGGCTGCAATGTCCCGTTCCGCTGCGGTGTACAGGTCACCGGCAAACAAGAAGGAGGAATCACCATATGTGAGCTTCATCAAGAGTGAATGGTTGTTAATAAACTGGGTGCTGCCGTCTGGATACCCTTCGTAGTACTCGATGCCTGGCGCTGGATGAAAAACTTCCACCATAACCTGATCGCCAAACATAAAGGTATCGCCCTCGGCCAAGATCACCAGGGGAGTGTTCGTTTCCTCCAGCGCTGTCATGTAGTTACGGTAATGGGAGGTCGGATACTCTACCTCCGTGGCATACACAGTCCCAATATTGTAGGCGTAGATCAGTTGGGCAAAGCTTCCGATATGGTCTACATGGGGATGGGATGCCACCAAATAATCGATCTTGGTAATTCCCAATGTTTTCAAGGCCTTGTCGATATCCACAAACGTCGAGGGGTTCCCGGCATCCACCACCATCACCTTACCATCGGGGGAGGTAACGATGGTACTGTCACCGCTCTTGTCATCGCTCCTGGTCGTGAGCCTAAGAAAACGTGCTGTGAGTCTCCCTGCATCCTGGCTTGCGTCAAACACTTGATCATAGCGATCCACTCGTTCTTCCGCGAGGACAGTGACACTGAACACCAGGATTAGGGTGAGGACAAGGACACTGATCTTACGTAATTTTTCCATCGTGAACAGGCCTCCTTAGAATGAATCCTCCTACTTCATGGCCGCCTTGCTCATTCCCGTCATGATGTACTTCTGCAGGACTAAGAAGAGCAGGACAATGGGGATAATGGCCATGACAGCACCAGCCATAATTTCGTTGTAGTTGGCCGTTTCCATA
>DUPN01000101.1 GCA_012838305.1 Bacillota bacterium
AGGATATGGATGATCTCCCAGACACCCAGACCAAGTCTGTCTCCCACGCGGAAGGACTCCGTGTAGAGCTCGATCTTGAACTCATAGCTGCCTGGAGGTAGGGATATGGTTTTTTCCAGGGGCGTTGCCAGGTCTGGACGGATCACTTCGTGGATGGCATCATCAATGTGGATGCGGGCACGCATCGCCACTTGCTCGAAAAGATACCCTTCAAGGTCAATGGCAACATGGAGATCACAATCGGCCGGTCGCAACTGGACTTCCAGGACCTGGGGTTCGCCTACTGTGATTTGCGTACTCTGCGGTTTACTCTGGAAATGCACGGTTCCGAGGGCATCAACCAAGAGTACCGTAACATCCCATTGCCCCATTGGTATACGCACCGTGGCTTGGAACTCGCCTTGGTTCACTGGAACCCGTTCCTCCACAATGTGCTTTCCTCGACTGACGACAATATGAGCCTCGACGATCTCCATGGTTTCGCTGCCCTCTAAGGTACCCAAGATGGTGAGGGGACTGTCTTGGGTAAGCGGGGTGATGGGGGTACAGGCAGTGGTGCTGATCAAACAGACCAGCATGACGAGTAGAGAAACGTAAAGAGCGCTCTTGCGGAACATGAACTGCCTCCTTCGTCTCCCTGGGCGTTCTTAGTATATCACATTACGGTTAAAAAAAGAAGATATGAAGTGAAAATTCTGATAATAAGAGGGTGACGAGCATACGTGCGGAGTTGATCATGGTAGGTACAGAACTGCTTTTAGGCGAAATTGTAGATACCAACGCCACATTTCTGGCGCGCAATCTGGCAGACCTGGGGATTGATGTATTCTACAAATCCACAGTAGGCGACAACTTGGAGAGAATTTCGGGTGTCGTAAGGGCAGCACTGAGGCGCAGCGATATTGTGATCATGAGTGGAGGTTTAGGACCTACAGATGACGATCTGGCCAGAGAGACTGTGAGTTTGGTGACGGAACGTCCTCTGGAGGAGAATCCCGGTGTCCTCCGTGATCTGAAACACTGGTTTGCTGAGCGCTATGGCCAAACGCCCATGCCAGATCAGAACCGAAAACAGGCACTTTTTCCCAGGGGAAGCCAGATCATCCCCAATCCAGTGGGCACGGCCCCGGGGTTTTGGCTGGAAAAGGATAACAAGCTTGTCATTGCCTTGCCGGGGGTTTCGCACGAGCTGCGCACGATGTTCACCGAGACTGTGGGCCCCCGGCTGTCAAGTCTCGGTTCTGGGCAGGTTTTGGTGACCAGGAATTTGCACTTTGTGGGAATCGGCGAATCCAGTCTCCAAGAGAAGCTCGCCGATTTGCTCAGGGAGCAAACCAATCCCACCCTTGCACTCTATGCCTCCGGCGGCACGGTGCGGATTCGGATGGCGGTTAAGGCCTCAACCCGCCAAGTGGGTCTGGGGCAAATGAAAGATCTAGAGGCCGAGATTCGGAAGCGAACGAAGGAGTACTGTTATGGTGCAGATGGACAAACCTTAGAGGAAGTTGTGGCCCAGAGGCTCGTAGAACAAGAACTTACACTGGCCTTGGCTGAGTCGTGTACTGGGGGACTGATTGCCCATCGTCTGACCAACATCCCCGGTAGCTCGGCTTTTCTCAACAGAGGTTATGTGGTCTACAGTAACCAGGCCAAAGCCGAGGACCTGGGCGTTGATCCTGCCACCCTAGAACAATTCGGGGCGGTGAGCGCAGAGACGGCCCGGGAGATGGCCCAGGGAGCCCGGCTGAAGTCGCAAACAGATTTGGGTCTTGCTGTTACGGGAATAGCCGGTCCTACCGGTGCTACCCCCACTAAGCCTGTGGGCTTGGTATACATTAGTCTGGCTACTTCCGGTGATACTATTGTGGAGAGGCACCTGTGGAAGGGCACACGGGAACAGGTCAAGAACAGGACCGCACTGATGGCCCTTAAACTTTTGTGGCAGACTACGAAGTGACCTGGGTGTGACCGGAAGGGGGGCGCACATGAAGCAGTTCATCAAGGACCGGCGTAGGCATCTACCGGTTCTTTTTGTTTTCGTGGGCCTCGTCCTGTTCATTAACTTGTTTTCCACTACAGACTTCCGACTGCTGTCAGTAATGGTCAATCTAAGACTGGAACTGGGTTACCGGCCCCAGACGCAAATTAGCCTGCCTCCCATTGGAGAAATTACTGCGACCACCCACTGGCTGCCGGTACGCCTCAGGTTGGAGCTGAGAAGCATAGACTTGGCGCTGCTGCGGGGCGTGGTTTTCTCTCCTGCTCCAAGCGCGGAGGAAGTATGGGATGCCATTCGCCAAGACGCGCAGCGGATGGTCAGTCTATTTGCCCTGAAACTGCTAGCTTTGGGCAGCCTAGGAGCGGTGTTCCTTCTGTATTTGGCAGACATTCGAAATCCCAAACAAATTATGTGGGGTGCCGTACTCGGGGCTTTGACCGTGCTTTTTGTCCTCGGTACCCTTTACTTTAGCTATGATCCCACGGGTTTTGAGCGCTTGGAATATAAGGGGATCATCGAAGCCGCTCCCTGGGCTCTGAATTTGGCCTGGCAGGCCCTTGATCAAGTTGAAGAACTGGGAGAACGAGTTCAGACTCTAGCACGTGATCTCTATACTGTCCTCCAGGACTTGGAAACCCTGGGTCCTCTGGGATTGGTTAACGCTGACATTTTGGCCTTGCATGTCTCGGATATTCATAACAATCCTGTGGCCTACAATTTCGCCAAGCAGGTGATCGATAGTTTTCCTGTGGACTTTGTGATGGATACGGGGGACATAACCGACTGGGGGACTGCACTGGAAGCCGAAATCACCGCGCGCATTGGGGAACTGGAAATCCCCTATTTGTTTGTTTCGGGAAACCACGACTCCCCTGATGTCTTGGCCAGGCTGTCCACCATCGAAAATGCAGTCGTGATCAGCCAAGAGGAACAAATTGTCTTAGGTTTAACGATTGCCGGAACAGGTGATCTGGTAGCAGACAGCTATTTGGCCACACCCGCGTCTTACAGCGAACTAGACGCCTATGCCGCAGAGCTGAACCGTTATTGGAGTAACGTAGAGCCAGTACCGGACATTTTCATGGTGCACAACCATCGCTTGGCTGAGGGGCTGACACCGGGGCTGTTCCCGCTGGTGGTTTACGGCCACACCCATCTTTGGAGTGTGCAGGAGGAAGGGGGCACGGTGTACAGCAATGCGGGCACAACCGGTGCTGCAGGAATCCGAGGTTTCCAGGGCAGAGAACCCCTTCCTTACAGTCTATCACTGCTTTATTTCATCCTCGATGAGGAAGGCGGCTTCGTTTTGCAGGCCATCGACGGTGTCCATGTCACAGGTCTAGGCACGAGTTTCTCCTTACAGAGAACATTTGTAGAACATGGCAGGAATCATGATGAGAATGTAGAATTACTACCCTGATGTCCAACGGTGAGTTGGTAGAGTTGCTTTCCGGGGGGAAACGCTGAGGACTACACAGGATCCGGCACGGATCCTGTTTGGCAGGTTTCTCCCTTTTCTATGGACTTAAGGCGAACACTTGTTTTCGATGAAAGGAGCGATGAAGAAGTATGACAAGCGAAAAGGAAAAGGCATTGGATCGTGCTGTGCTGCAGATTGAAAAGCAGTATGGTAAGGGATCCATCATGAAACTGGGTGAGACTGGGTCGATCTCGATTGAAGCCATTCCAACGGGTTCACTGGCGCTGGATATTGCCTTGGGAGTGGGAGGAATTCCTCGCGGACGCGTTATCGAGATCTATGGCCCCGAGTCCTCCGGCAAGACCACACTAGCCTTGCATGTGATGGCTGAAGTCCAGAAAAACGGAGGCATTGCCGCCATGATCGACGCGGAACACGCTTTGGATCCAGGCTATGCAAGGAAGCTTGGCGTAGACATAGACAATCTCTTGATATCACAGCCAGATCATGGTGAACAGGCGCTGGAAATCGCCGAACACTTAGTGCGCAGCGGAGCGGTAGACGTGGTGGTCGTTGATTCGGTGGCCGCGCTTGTACCGAGGGCGGAGATTGAGGGGGAGATGGGGGACTCTCACATGGGTCTGCAGGCTCGCTTAATGTCCCAAGCCCTGCGCAAACTAACCAGTGCCATTGGAAAGTCCAAGTGTACCGTCATTTTTACGAATCAGCTGCGGGAGAAAATCGGTGTTATGTTCGGTAACCCCGAAGTGACACCTGGCGGGCGCGCCCTCAAGTTCTATGCCTCGGTTCGTTTAGACATCCGCAGGATTGAGACTCTCAAACAAGGCAACGAGATGATCGGCAACCGTACGCGGGTTAGGGTGTTAAAGAACAAGGTTGCACCGCCCTTTAAAGAGGCCGAATTTGACATCATTTATGGAGAAGGGATTTCTCGAGAAGGCGACATCCTCGATTTGGCCGCCGATCTAGAGATCATCAACAAGAGTGGGTCTTGGTATTCCTATGGTGACTTGCGTCTCGGTCAAGGACGAGAAAACGCTAAGGAGTACCTAAGACAAAACCCAGAACTTACAGGTGAAATTGAGGTCAAAGTCAGGATGGCCAAAGGATTGGTAGAGGCTGAGGGAGTCGAAGAGAACGGTGGAACCGACGAAAAAGACGAGTAATGCTAGGGTACAGGCGCTCAGGCTGCTGACCGTAAGGGATCGCAGCGTGCAGGAGTTGCGAGATCGCTTGCAGCGCCAGTTTGCCCAGGAGGAAATCGAAGAAACCTTGGATTATCTAGAGCGCATTGGCTACCTAGATGATTTGCGTTTCGCAAAAAACCATGTTCAATATCGTAATCGCCACAGGCCAACAGGTAACTACCTGCTCCGATTGGAACTGCGGAGTAAAGGGGTGCGGGACAGTTATATCGAACAGGCCTTAAACTCGTCTGCTTTGGAATATGAGTTGGCTCTATCCTTGGCCAAGCAGCGTTTGGGACGCCTAGAGAGGGTGGACGCGTTAGCCCGGATGCGCCGGGTTTGCGGCCTTTTACAGCGTAGGGGTTTTCCGGCGACGGTGGCACGCCGGGTCGTTTGCGAATTGCTTGACAGGGATCCGGAAAACGAATACAATTAAGACGGGTTGTGCACACCGACCCAGTTACTTCGAAAACGACATGAAAAGTCTGACACGCAGTGATCTCAAACACGGAAAAAAGCTGAGTCTAGGCTCGGCTTTCTTTTCTAAGGTTTTTCCGGAAAGGAGGAGGTGAACAGTATCGATTTATTGCTTACATTGATTAAGTACGGATTGGTTGCAGTCCTGGCAGCAGCCCTGGGATACTTCATTCGCAAGACAACTGCCGAAACGACCATCAAATCCGCTGAAGAGGAAGCTAGCCGAATTTTGCAGGAAGCAGAACGGGATGCGGAGACGAAGAAGCGCGAAGCGTTGGTGGAAGCCAGAGAAGAAATCCACAAATCTCGCTCCGAGATGGAAAAGGAAGCGAGAGAACGCCGTACCGAACTGAACCAGTTTGAACGACGGCTGTCTCAGAAAGAAGAGACTCTGGACAAGCGGAGCGATTCACTTGAACGCAAGGAAGAGAATCTGCAGCGCAAGAGTCGCGAAGTGGAACAACGCCAGAATGAGGTCAATGAGCTTCTTCAACAACAGCGCAATGAACTTGAGCGGCTTTCCCACTTGACGAGTGAGGAGGCTCGAGAGCTGATTTTGAAAACAGTGGCCGACGAAGTCAAGCATGAGACTGCAATTATGATCCGAGAATTGGAAACGCAAGCACGGGAAACAGCAGAGAAGCAGGCCCGTGATATTATCTCCTTAGCCATACAGCGCACGGCGGCTGATCATGTGGCCGAATCGACCGTTTCGGTTGTGGCCCTCCCCAATGATGATATGAAGGGGAGAATTATTGGCAGGGAAGGTAGAAACATTCGAGCCCTTGAGACCCTGACGGGCATCGATTTGATTATCGATGACACGCCTGAAGCGGTGATTCTTTCGGGATTCGACCCTGTACGCAGGGAGGTGGCTCGAATAGCCTTAGAACGTCTGATTGCAGATGGTCGCATTCACCCGGCACGCATTGAGGAAATGGTGGAAAAAGCACGCAAAGAGGTGGACGCCGTTATTCGTGATGCTGGGGAGCAGGCTACTTTGGACACCGATGTGCACGGTTTGCATCCCGAGCTTGTGAAGTTATTAGGAAGATTACGTTTTCGAACTAGCTATGGTCAGAATGTGCTCAAGCACTCCGTAGAAGTAGCTCACCTGGCCGGTATCATGGCTGCAGAGCTCGGCGTTGATGCTAGACTGGCTCGTCGAGCAGGTTTACTCCATGATATTGGGAAGGCTGTTGATCATGAGGTGGAAGGAACTCATATTGAGATTGGCATTGACCTTCTACGCAAGTACAAGGAAAATAGTGATGTCATACACGCTATGGCTTGTCATCACGGTGATTATGAGGCCGAAAGCGTGGAAGCGGTTCTGGTTACGGCCGCGGACTCCATTTCAGCAGCTCGTCCCGGTGCTCGCCGGGAGACGCTGGAAAGTTACATCAAGCGCCTCCAGAAATTGGAGGAGATTTCTTCGTCCTTCGAGGGCGTGGAGAAATCCTATGCGATTCAAGCTGGGCGCGAGGTACGGATCATGGTAAAGCCCGATCGTGTAAATGATGCAACAGCTGTGCAGTTGAGCCGAGATATTGTGAAGCGCATCGAAGCCGAGTTGGAGTATCCCGGTCAGATTAAGGTGACCGTGATCCGCGAGACACGGGCTGTGGAATATGCGAAATAAGACCAGGCTTCTGCCTGGTTTTGTTTTTGGAAGGTCTAGGTGGGGAGGGAGACAATATGGAGCATGAGGGTAATCAAATTGATTTACTGATAGCAGTTCTTGTTCGTTTTCCGCAGATTGGAACAGTTCATTACGAACCTGATGCAAAAACGCTGC
This sequence comes from Bacillota bacterium, assembly GCA_012838305.1. Lineage (GTDB taxonomy): Bacteria > Bacillota > Limnochordia > Darwinibacteriales > Darwinibacteriaceae > UBA5420. The sequence continues at coordinate 6,903 of DUPN01000101.1, forward strand.
GTTTGGTCTTTCTAGTTAAGGACGCGCCAAAGGACTTTGATCGCTTTGTACGGTATTACCAATCCCACCTGGCGCTCTTCCATAATCTACGCCAGGAACATGTTTCGGCCGCCTCCCTGAAGAAGAGTGGGAATGGCGAATTGACCGTGATTGAAGTGATCCGGGATCTCGGCACTATATCCCTAGGTGAACTCAATCTGATCGTTCGTCTTGTCAGCGATTACTACGGCGACTGTGTGATTCAAGAGGGTTCCGATATGGGGGAAGAGGATCAGGTCGAGCAAAATTACCTGATCGAGATGCTTCTCATGTCCACCACTTGGCGTCCCTTGGAGCGCCTCACGGGTTTTCGCGAGAATGGGCGGGTTTTGGTGTTTAGTGTCCCGGTTGGAGCGAGGTAAGATCATGAATGTACTGGTATTAGGTGACATATTCGGTAGACCCGGGAGGCGAGTGGTGGCCCAACATCTGCCCCAGCTCAAAGAGGCCTTTGAACCAGAATTAATCGTGGCCAATGGGGAAAATGCAGCCGGCGGCTTTGGCCTGACGAAGAAGGTGGCGGAAGAGTTGTTTTCGCTGGGAATTCACGTTCTCACCAGTGGTAACCACATCTGGGACCAAAAGGAGATGTATACATATATTGGTGAGGAACCGCGTATTCTCAGGCCTGCCAACTATCCCCCAGGCGTTCCCGGTTCGTCTGTTTTCATCCACCGCAGTGAGCGCGCCTCGGTGGCCGTGCTTAATCTGATGGGTCGAGTCTTTATGGCGGATTATGATTGCCCTTTTCGCAAAGCTGATCAGCTTCTGCAGGAACTTCCCAAGGATGTAACCCACGTCATTGTTGATTTCCATGCCGAGGCCACATCGGAGAAAATCGCTTTTGCGCGGTATTTGGACGGCCGCGTCAGCGCCGTCCTTGGCACCCATACCCATGTGGCCACAGCCGATCAACAGATTCTGCCGAAGGGTACGGCATATGTTACGGACCTAGGGATGTGCGGGCCCGTTCATGGGATTCTCGGTGTGGAACCCGATGTAGTGATCAATAAGTTCTTAACCCAGCTTCCCGGCCGATTTGCCGTGGCTAAAGGCCCAGCGTTTTTGAACGGCGTTGCGATTATGCTCAAAAATGACGGCACAGCGGAGGAGATTGTGCGTCTGCACTTCAAAAACTTTTCATAAAAGGAGGATTTTGCCAGTATACATCTAATAAGCAAATAATGGGATCACAATACAGTAATAGGGTTTTCTATAAAGGAGGTCACCCAGACAACATGGAGGTATTGAAAGTATCGGCACATTCCGTACCAAACAAAGTCGCTGGTGCACTAGCCGGAAAAGTTAGGGAAGAAGGAAGAGCCGAGGTTCAGGCCATTGGCGCTGGAGCTTTAAACCAGGCCGTCAAGGCAGTTGCCATCGCCCGAGGTTTTGTGGCCCCTAGCGGAGTAGATCTGGTCTGCATACCGGCGTTCACTGATGTTGTGATCGATGAGGAAGAACGTACAGCCATCAAGCTGATTGTGGAGCCAAGATAAACTTTGAGGGAAAAAGGCCCACCCACGAAGGGTGGGTTTTTCTTCATATACGATCAGGGAGGTCTCAGACGATGTTCTTTTTTGATGCTCACATTGACACCCTTTCGCGTTTACTGCAGGACAGCCAAAACCTCCGAGAAAACCAGGGTCATGTAGATTTGGCCAAGCTGCGCCAAAACAAGCAGGGAGCGCAGTTTTTCGCTGCTTTTGTTTCGCCCAGGTATTACCATGGCCAGGCACTGCACCGTACCATGGAGATGATCGACCTTTTTTGGCAGTGGATGACAGATTATCCCCAGGACCTGGCGTTTGCTGGTTCCGGTAGAGAGGCTGCGGAGATCCGGAGCGGAGGGCGAATGGCTTGTTTTTTGGGTATTGAAGGAGGCGAAGCTCTGGAGGGACAGTTGTTCAACTTGCGGATGTTCTACCGCCTAGGGGTGCGGCTTTTGACTCTCACTTGGAATCATCGTAATGATCTTGCGAGTGGGCAGGGGGAAGGTCTTCATGGCGGCGGGCTCAGCCTTTTTGGCCAGGCCGTCGTGGCCGAGATGAACCGCCTAGGGATGCTGATCGATGTTTCCCACCTTAATGAACCTGGGTTTTGGGATGTACTGCGTCTTAGCAAGAGTCCAGTGCTTGCTTCCCATTCCAATGCCAGAGCGCTGTGCGATCACCCCCGAAACCTAACGGATCAGCAGATTCAGGCCTTGGCGGATCAGGGCGGGGTCATTGGCGTTAATTTCTGCCCCTATTTTCTGAAGAAAGACCAGCCCGCCACCGTCGATGATGTGGTGGAGCAGGTCATGTACTTGGTTAACGTTGGCGGTATTCAGTGCGTAGGTCTCGGATCGGATTTTGACGGGATCGATCAGACCCCTCTGGGTTTGGAGCACTACGGGAAAACCATGGACCTGGCGGACTCTTTGATGGATCGGGGATTATCTGCAGACCATGTGGAGAAGATTATGGGCGGTAACTTGATGCGAATCTGCTGCACTGTACTGAATTAAACCCGCGCCCATGGGGATATGCTAGAGGAAAAAGGAGGCTATCCATGGGTTCGAATGTTGTCAAGGTGATAGAACTTGTCGGTGAATCCGATCAGAGTTGGGAAGACGCTGTCCAGGTTGCGGTAAAAGAGGCGGCTCGGACCCTCCGGGGTATCACCGGAGTGGAAGTGATGAACTGGACAGGTCAGGTCAATCCTGAAGGGGATATCGTGGGCTATCGGGCCGATGTCCAGATCGCTTTTAAGGTCGAACAATAGAATTTGGCAGTACACCCAAACGGCTTAGGATAACTAGGCCGTTTTGTGGTTATACTGATTCTAGCAAACTTAGAAGTGGGGTGATTGATCTGGATTGGATGGGAGCTGTTGTACGCTTTGTAGTTTCAGCTTTGGTCTTAATGTTGGTGGGCTTTCTATTGCCTGGGTTCAGGACGTTAACATTCTTCCATGCTCTTTTTGCGGCGGTGGTCATTGCGATATTGGGCTGGATCGTGGAGAGTTTGTTGGGGAAGAATGTCTCGCCGTATGGGCGAGGGGTTGTGGGGTTTATTGTGTCAGCGATTACCATTTGGATCGCTCAGTTTATTGTGCCTGGTATGGAGGTGTCCGTCATAGGGGCCTTGCTGGCAGCTTTTGTGATCGGTATCATCGACCTCTTTGTGCCTACGGCCATACGCTAGTGTTGGGGAAAGAGAGGATTCGCCCCGCATAGGAGCGCCGCTCTGCAAAGGGGCGGTTTTTTTGCAGGGAGTGATGGCATGGAACGTAATCTCGAAGAGAACCTGGCGCAACTTCAGTCGCAGCTCGGTTACGGAGTCACCTTCGATCTCGTAATTCGTCGATTGAGGGTGGCACACAAGCAAGCTGCTTTGGTGTTCCTAGACGGCTTTGTCAATGATGTGGCCACGATTCACATCATGCGCAGCTTGCAGACCATTCCCCGTCTCTGCGCTACCCAAGGTGCGCTGGAGCAGCTGCTGCGGGACTATGTTCCTTTTTTTGAAGTTTCCATCGCTGACAGTCTCGAGGCTGGAATGGAACAGGTTCTGTCCGGGGCCATGCTTCTCTTGATTGATGGGATCAAGAACGCCGCAGTGCTTGACGTTCGGCAATATGTGACCCGTGGATCTGAAGAGCCAAGTCTGGAAAAGGTAACTCGCGGTTCACGGGACGGCTTCGTGGAGACTGCTCTGTTTAACGTGAACCTCATCCGGCGGCGCATTCGAGACCCCAAACTGCGTTTCGAGGCACTCCAAGTGGGGCGCCGCTCCAAGACCGATATCCTTGTGGGCTATATCGAAGACATTGCTGACCCTAGTTTGGTGGGGGAGGTCAAGAGCAGAATCGAAGCCATTGACAGGGATGCTATTCCCATGGGAGGAAAGAACCTCGAGGAATACATCCTGGGCACCGTGTTCAACCCTTTGCCAGTTACGCGATATACGGAGCGTCCCGACGTGACAGCCGCCCATCTCCTGGAGGGACATATTGCTATCTTGGTGGATACAACACCCTTTGCCCTCCTTGTTCCGGCCACTTGTTGGCATTTTACCCAGCATGCAGAAGAGTACTTCCAGAATCCTCCCGTTGGAACCTATCTGCGCTGGGTCCGCACCTTAGGTATCCTGGGTTCGCTGATTCTCCTTCCTCTCTGGTACCAACTTGCTGTAAGTCGCAATCTACCGGACTGGCTGGCCTTTATTGGACCAAAGGAACCAGGGCGTTTGGAGCTGTGGTTTCAGCTTCTGCTCTTGGAGATCGGTCTTGACCTAATTCGCATGGCCCTTATTCACACTCCCGATGCCCTAGCCACCTCCCTAGGTTTGGTGGGGGCCATCATCTTGGGAGATTTGGCTGTGTCCGTAGGGCTTTTCACTGGAGAGGCCATTCTGTACACAGCAATTGCCGCCATTTGCGGCTTTGCCACCCCGAGCATCGAGTTCGGCAACGCCCTTCGTCTCTTCCGCTATCTGCTCTTTTTTGGAGCCGTCCTTGGGGGCTGGTGGGGATTGGGGATCGCCTCCTTAATCACCCTCTTGGTGTTTGGCTTGACAAAAACCTTTGGGATCCCCTATTTGTGGCCGCTGATTCCCTTTGACGGGCCTGCTCTTTTGCGCGTCATTTTCCGTTATCCCATTCCCCAGGTGGCCGTGCGGCCCCGTTTGACAAAGCCCCAGGATATGCGGGCCCAGAATAGAAAGAGGGGGCGGTAGTATCGCTCAAATCGGTATTCCCCGGGCTCTTTACTACTTCCAGTACTACGCCCTGTGGCAGCGCTTCCTTGAGGGGCTGGGATTTGATGTTGCGGTTTCTCCGCCCACGAATCAACGCATTTTGGACTGGGGCCTCTCCACCTGTGTGGATGGGGCCTGTTTAGCCCTTAAGAGCTATGTTGGCCATTCCCAGGCCCTGATCGCCGCAGGAGTTGAACGTCTGTTTGTTCCCCGCATCATCAGTGTGTACCGCGGCGAATATACTTGTCCAAACTTCCTCGGCTTGCCCGATCTCCTCAGGCCATACTTGCCCTCTGGCGTAAAGCTGCTTTCGCCTATCCTTGATGCCCGCAAGGGACAGGGAAAACTAACCCGAAGTTACCTGCGTTTTGGACTGAAGGCAGCGCCATGGGCAAAGGTCTGGCGGGCCTGGAAGGAAGCTTGTCTGATGCAGCGAGCTGCGGAGATTTCGTCCCAGAGTGCACTGGTGCCACAAGGTGGGCTCGGTGTCTTAGTTTTAGGGCCGCGTTATCTCACCGACGATCCCTTTTTAAGCGGCAATCTCCAAGGGCAGCTAGAGCGTCTAGGAGCGCGGGTCTACTCACCCTGCCAAGTGTCTGACCAAGTATCCCTTAGGCTAAGCACCAATGTGGAAAAGCCGCTTTTTTGGTCCTCAGCCAGGCAATCTGTGGGGTCCTTGGAGCATTTTCAAGAGGAAATTGATGGGGTGGTGAACCTCGTTCCCTTCGGGTGCGGGGCGGAATCACTGATCAGTGTACTGATCCAGCGAAGAGCCGGAGCCCATGGTCTTCCCACTCTTGACTTGGTCGTGGATGAGCACACCAGTTATCTGGGCCTACTCACACGTCTAGAAGCTTTTTATGAACTACTGGAAAGGAAAAAGAGTGGATGAAGGTCACCTTTCCCCATTTGGGTCACGCCTATATTGCCATCGAGGCCTTGCTGCAAGGCTTGGGTCATGAGCCGATCACTCCCCCTTTAACAACCAAACGCACTTTGGAGTGGGGCAGCCGACTCAGTCCCGAAGAAACCTGTCTACCCTTCAAGACGATTTTAGGTAACATGCTGGAAGGGATCGAGTTGGGAGCGGACACTGTCTACATGATCGGCGGGTGGGGACCCTGCCGTCTTGGCTATTATGCCGAGATTCAGAGAATAATTTTGGCTGATCTCGGAAAACAAGTGGAGTTCATCACATTGGAGGTACCCCGGGGCGGTCCCTCCCAAGCTTGGCAGCGCTTGCGGAAGATTGTGGGGTCAACTGATGTAAAAAGCCTTGTGCAGGGCGCCGTCCTCAGCTGGACGAAACTCAAGATCATTGACGAACTGGAAAACCTAAGCCTATGGGTTCGGCCCAGAGAGCGAGAGAGGGGTTCCACCTCTAGACTGCTGGAAGGACAGCTGCAGAGAATCCGGGAGGCCCAGAGCATCAGGGCCATGGCCAAGGTCAGGGACCGAGCTGAGCTGGCTTTACAGGACCTAATCGATCCTAAGCTGACCTCGGACATCCTCCGTGTGGGCTTGGTGGGCGAGATTTATGTGGCAGCGGAGCCCTTTGTCAACTTACGCCTAGAAGAACGACTCGGCTACCTAGGCGTGGAAGTGGTACGTACCATCCATCTGCCCCAATGGGTGGAAGACCACATTTTCAAAAATGCCCTTGGCCTTTACAAGCAGGCGTCCCTCAAGCGCTCCGCTGCAGGGTATCTAGAAGGCTTTGTCGGCGGGCACGGGCTGGAAAGCGTAGCTCGTAGCGTCGATCTGGCCAGACAAGAACTAGACGGCATTATCCATATTCTCCCCCTTGCTTGTATGCCTGAGGTGATTGCCCAAGGCATTTTGCCCAAGGTAAGCGCGGACAAAGGGATCCCCATTATGTCCCTCGTTGTGGATGAGCATGGGGGAGAAATCGGCTTCCAGACTCGACTGGAGGCCTTTGTTGATTTACTCCAAAGGAGGGCGTCATTATGCGCCGCGAACCGGTCTATTTAGGAATTGATGTGGGAAGCGTCAGCACGAACCTCGTTCTGCTTTCTCCAAGCAGGCCTTGGCAAGATGCCGTGCTATGGAAAAAGTACCTGCGTACCCAAGGTGCTCCCCTCAAGGCCCTCCAACTCGGACTGTCCTGCATCGCAGAGGAGGGTTCTTGGGAGATCCTGGGGGTAGGGACCACAGGCAGCGGCCGCGAGCTGGCCGGAGCCATGCTCCAGGCGGACGTAGTGAAGAACGAAATCACCGCCCATGCTACGGCGGCCTTGGCTGAAGATCCGGGCGTGTCCACCATTGTGGAAATCGGGGGTCAGGATTCAAAACTGATTGTCCTCCGGGATGGTGTAGTTGTGGATTTTGCCATGAACACGGTCTGTGCGGCCGGTACAGGGTCGTTTTTGGATCAGCAGGCCAACAGGCTGAATATTCCCATCGAGGACTTTGGGCCCCTAGCCGTGCAGAGCAGCAACCCTGTTCGAATTGCCGGGCGGTGTACTGTCTTCGCTGAGTCGGATATGATTCACAAACAGCAACTGGGCCATGAAATGGGAGACATCTTGGCAGGGCTCTGTGCCGCTATGGTGCGCAACTATTTGACCAATGTGGCCAAGGGTAAGCAGATCATCCCCAAGGTGTTTTTCCAAGGTGGTGTGGCCGCCAATGTAGGTATGCAGCGCTCTTTCATGGAGACCCTAGGCCTGCCCGTTCATGTGCCCAAGCACTACGATGTGATGGGAGCAATTGGCGCGGCCCAACTAGCTAAAGAGACCTTAGAGTCGCAGGGAAAACCCACTGCGTTTTGCGGGTTGGAGCTTCTGCAAAGCGAATTCTCCACAGTAAGTTATCTCTGCCAGCGCTGTCCGAATCAATGCGAAATCGTGGAAATCTGGCGTGATGGCTCATTTCTGGCCAGTTGGGGTTCCCGCTGTGGTCGAGGGGGCTGCAAGCAGGATCAAGCGACCTAAATGCTAGCAGGTCTACGCGCTTTGTGATATTATGGAGAGGAGTTGAACAGCGGGAGGTTTTCTCCATGGGCAATCTAGAGCAGATTATCCTGGCGGTGCCATCGATTTTGCTGGCCATCGCCGTTCATGAGTATGGCCACGCCTATGCGGCCTATAGATTGGGGGATCCTACCCCGAAGTACCAAGGACGTCTGACGCTGAATCCTTTGGCTCACCTCGATCCATTGGGTACGATTATGCTGCTGCTATTTCGAGTCGGCTGGGCCAGGCCGGTCATGATCAATGCCCACTACTTCAAGAATAAGAGACAGGGTACTCTGCTTGTTTCCTTGGCCGGGCCAGGGGCAAATATGATCACGGCTTGGATTTTCTACAACCTTGTCAGTGTTTTCGGCACATACCTGATGCGGAGTGGAATCGGGCATTCACTGATCCTCTTTCTCTACATCAATGTGCAGATGAACCTTGGGCTGGCTGCTTTCAACCTGATACCCATACCACCCTTGGACGGCTCGCATGTTCTAGCCGGCCTTTTGCCGCGCCGTTTATCCTACCGTTACGCGCAGTTGGCCCCTTACGGGCCCATCCTTCTCATTGCTCTCCTTTTCTTCGGCGGTTCCAGATACCTTGTCAGTCCTATTTTCAACGTTCTAATCCAAATCCTCGACCGTTTGTCACTGTAGGTTGCCGCCATGGGATATGTCATTGAACTCGAAGTCTACCAGGGCCCCTTTGATCTTTTGTTGGACTTGATCGCCCAGAACGAAGTGGATATCTGGGACATACCGATTGCCAGCATCACCCAGCAGTATCTGGACTACCTCTATTCCCTGCAGGAGAAGGATTTGGCTATTACCGGTGAGTTCCTGGTTATGGCCGCCACCCTAATCCGCATCAAGTCAAGGCTCTTGCTACCCCAAGAGACAGCGGAGGATGAGGACGACGAGGAGCTAGAAGATCCCCGCACCCAGCTTGTGGAACAGCTGCTTCGATATAAGTTCTTCAAAGAGGCGGCGGTGTTTTTGGATCAGCGCTACCAGGAGGCATCCAAGTGCTTCACCAGAGGACAGCGGGCTGCTTCCTTCGATTTAAAACCCGTCTTTACAGCACCGATGGGGGATCTGACACTGCTTGAACTCGGCGAACTTTATCACCAGCTCCGGGCAGAACTGGAAAAGGAGGAGCCGGTTCATCGCATCACGAGTCAGATCTCCCTGCAAGAAAGGTTGGCCTTGGTCCGACTCCAGTTGGTGGGACAGCCCCGGGCTACGTTCTCCGATCTGATCAGGGATCACTCACCTAGGGAGATTATTGTCACTTTCTTGGCCATTTTGGAGTTGGTCCACATGGGCGAGATCGCCTTGATTCAAAGGAAGGCATTGGGAGAAATCCATATTGAACCATTGGAACTGGAAGTGGAGGTCCGAGCATGAACTTGTCCGAAGCCCAGATTGTGATTGAGGGTCTGATATTCGCCTCTGAGCGTCCCCTTAGTGTCCAGGAGCTGGCTGAAATCGTGGAGCTTGACCCCTCCGCGGTGGAGTCCATCGTGGAAAGGATTCGGGAGTACTATGCTCCAGGGGCGCTGCTCATTCGAAACGTGGGTGGACGGTACCAAGTGGTGACGAAACCCGAACTGTCTCCCTGGATTGAAAAACTTGGTCGGCCTGTTGTGCATGCACCGCTCACAGTGGCTAGTACGGAAACCTTGGCGATCATTGCCTATCAAGAGCCGGTGACGAGGGCCGAGATCGAGACAATCCGTGGTGTGCGTTCCGACAGTGCCATCAATAGTCTGCTGGATCGCGAGCTGATCTGCGAGGTAGGGCGGAAGGCAGGTCCAGGACGCCCCATTTTGTATGGGGTAACGGAAAAGTTCTACGCACATTTTGGGCTGACCAGTTCAGATGAGCTTCCATTGACAGGCATAAGTGAATGGAAATAATGGTAGATTAAGACCGAGTTGAGGTGGTACTATGCTGCTCGGTCTTTTTTTCCTGTTTATGCTTGGACTCCTTTTGATCGTCTTTTCCGTGGAGTTTCGCCTGGTGACAAAGGGACTGGTAATCACGCCCCAGATCAAGTTCGGGGTTGGTCCTTTTCGGGTGGCCTTTCCCCAAAGGCTCCTGGCGAAAATGAGTCAGAGGATCCGCAGGCGCAGTTTCGCAAACACCGAGGCAGTCTGGCGCGGAACCAAGATGGCATGGCGTCTTTCTAACAGTTTTTTACAAAAAATTGATCTCCTGCACCTGGAGGTACTAATTGGTCTTGGCGATCCCTTCTGGACAGCCCTGGGTGTAGGGAGCGTGTGGACGGTCCTTGGACCTATACTTACAGGTCTTCGTGCTGGCAACAGGCTGGATAAGGCCGTGGATGTCCAGGTGCTTCCCGACTACGGCGACCCCAGCGTCCAGGTAGACCTGCACTGCATATTCCGCTTTCGACTTGGTCAGATTATAGTTAACGAGCTACTAAGAGCAAGACCTGATTTTCTGGCAAAGGAGCGGAGTTATGAATGACCAACAGCATCCTATAGAGGGACTCATGAAGACTGCTATGGAGAGTTTGAAGACCATGGTGGATGTAAATACCATATTGGGTGACCCTGTCGAAACACCCGATGGAGCCGTGATCGTTCCCGTTAGTCGCGTCAGCTTTGGCTTTGCTGCTGGCGGCAGCGAGTTCGCCGGAGCCAACCCCAAGAGTTCAGAGGCCAAACACCCCTTTGGCGGGGGCAGTGGAGCCGGGATCTCCTTGAACCCTGTGGCTTTCTTGGTGGTAAGCCGAGAGAATGTTCGTCTCTTACCTGTCAACCAAAATGCCATCTACGATCGTCTAATTGACGCAGTACCTCAGTTTATTGACCAGATTCAAGGTATGGTCCAAGGGCGCAGCTCCAACGGGGTTCTGCGTACAACGTACAAGGTATAAGCAAGGCGGTGAGAAATGGGATTCCTGCTCAGAGTAGACCTCTTGGGCCGGAGTCCTCTTTTTTCTTGCGATTTATGCCAAAGTTGGGTATCATGGGACTGAAAGGGGCATGAGCTGTGGAAGAACGACTGCAGAAGGTGATGGCCCACAGGGGAATTGGTTCGCGACGGCATTGCGAAGAGATGATCCGGGACGGTAGGGTTCAAGTAAACGGTGAGCTGGCTGGGCTGGGTCAGAAAGTGGACCCAGCGACCGATAAGATTGTGGTGGACGGCAAACCCCTAGGTCCTGGAGAAACCCTGCGCTATTTTGTCCTGAATAAACCCTATGGCTATATTACCACCAGCAAAGACCAGTTTGGCCGCAAGAGTGTCCTTGACTTGCTGCCTCCGGTCAAAGAGCGAGTGTACCCAGTTGGTCGCCTGGATTACGATTCGGAAGGCCTTGTTTTTTTGACCAACGATGGAGATCTGGCTTACCGCTTGACGCACCCAAGCTATGAGGTGCCCAAGACCTATATTGTAGCTGTGGAAGGAAACATCACAATGGATGCAGTATATCGCCTGCGAACGGGAGTGATTCTCGAGGACGGGCGCACCTCTCCTGCCGAGGTTAATGTGTTGAAACCCGTTTCCACCGGGTCTGTGCTGCAGATGACTATCAGAGAAGGACGCAACCGACAGCTGCGGAGAATGTGTGAAAAGCTAGGGTTCAATGTGGTACGTCTGCGCCGGACCAAAATCGGTCCTTTGTCCTTAGGCAAACTCCCGCTGGGTGCAGCGAGAAGGCTGACTTTCCAGGAAATAAACGACCTTTATCGGGCGGTGGGTCTATGACCACAAGAGTGGTTGTCATTGGGGCCGGCGCAGCGGGGCTTATGGCGGCGGGTTTTTTGGCCCAGCGTGGGGCGGAGGTGCATGTTCTGGAGAAAATGGATCGTGCCGCTCAAAAGGTGCGCATATCGGGAAAAGGACGCTGTAATCTCACCAATGCCATGCCCCTTGAGGATTATATTCGGAACTACCCAGGTAATGGCCGCTTTTTGTACAGCGCTCTCCATCGTTTCTCCAACCGGGATTGCGTGAGGTTCTTTAACAAACTCGGTGTGAAGACGAAGGTGGAAAGGGGTCAGCGCGTGTTTCCCCTGACCGATGACGCCAACCAAGTGGCCAATTACCTTGAGGCTTTCGCCAAAGCCCAGGGAGCGGAGATCCATTATGGTCACAAGGCACGTGAAATTGAACGACAATGGGATGACCAAGTTAAGGGCGTCACCTGTGTGTACCAGGGAAGGAGGATCCTTTTTCCTGCGAACGCTGTGGTGATAGCCACAGGCGGTCTTAGCTATCCTGGGACAGGCTCTACCGGTGATGGTCTCCTCTTGGCGCAGGCCCTTGGTCATCAAATCATCTCTCCTCGCCCAGCCTTGGTCCCTCTGCGGGTGGAAGACAAATGGGTGCGGGAACTCTCTGGGCTGAGTCTGCGCAATGTGCGGCTGACAGTCTTCGAGCCCCAAGGGGGAAAGGAAAGCTTCTTTGGGGAGCTGCTCTTTGCGCATTTTGGTCTGACCGGCCCGATTGTGCTCACAGCCAGTGAACAAGTGGGAATCTGGCTGGACCGCAGTGGAGAGCCAGTGCGGGCCAGTATTGATCTGAAACCTGCCCTCAGCGAAAAACAACTCGATCTGAGGCTGCTCAGGGACTTGGAGCTCTTTTCCCGTAAACAGTTTCAGAATGTGTTGGGCCAATTGCTCCCCAAGCGCCTGATTTCTGTTATAATAAATATCTGTGGAATTCCCCCTGACAAGCTTTGTCATCAAATCTCCCGGGACGAGCGGACGCTTCTGCGCCGCCTCTTGAAAGATTTGCCTATCACGATTTCCGATACCCTTCCGATCACAGCAGCGATTGTCACGGCGGGAGGCGTGGATGTGAGAGAGGTTGATCCACGGACCATGGAGTCGAAGAAGTGTAAAGGGGTCCATTTCTGCGGTGAAGTCTTGGATGTCCATGGAGTTACCGGTGGCTTCAACCTGCAGGCAGCCTTTTCCACAGGGTACTGCGCAGCCCAAGGGGTAGAGCTGCAGTAAGAAAGGTGATACAGCGTATGAAGATCGCAGTAGACGGTCCTGCCGGAGCGGGAAAAAGCACCATAGCACGCTTGATTGCGGAGCGATTAGGTCTCCGCTATTTGGATACCGGTGCCATGTACCGGGCGATTACCCTCGAAGCTTTAAGGCGGGGCGTTGACACCAACGATGAAGCTGCACTGATGCGAGTGGCTACTTCGGTGGACTTGAATATCAGTTTTCAAGGATCCAGCGGCAATCTTGTCTATCTTGACGAGGAGGACGTGACCGAATTGATCCGCCAGCCGAACGTCACAGCCCATGTTTCCGCGGTTTCCAGTCACAAGAAGGTGCGGGAGTTTATTGTGGCGTTGCAGGAGCAAATTGGCAAGCAGGGTTCGATTGTGATGGATGGGAGGGACATTGGCACTGTGGTCATGCCCGATGCGGACTGGAAATTCTTCTTGGAGGCTACCGTGGAGGAAAGGGCTAGGCGTCGAAAGATTGAGCTTGAAGCCCAGGGAGTTCCGGTGGATCTCTCGGAGCTCCAAGAGCAGATTCGTCAGCGGGATCACCGGGATTCCACCCGTGATAACTCGCCTTTACGCAAGGCCAAGGATGCGATCTTGGTTGATACAACATCCTTAAGCATTTCTGAAGTGGTACATAGACTGCTGAGCCTGATCAAGGAGGACAGTTCGGATGTACAGGTTTTTCGTTGCCGTCATTAGGGTTTTGATCCGCATTCTTTGGGGAATAGAAGTAGAAGGAGTGGACAATATACCACACGGCTCGGGTGCTATCGTGGCTGGCAACCACACCACATGGTTTGATCCTGTGGCCATCGCAGTAGCGATTCCCCGTCCTGTGCACTTTATGGGGAAAGCTGAACTCTTTAAAGTCCCCATTTTGGGCTGGTTGTTCTCTCGGGTACATGTCTTTCCAGTCCGCAGGGGTCTGGCAGATCGCCAAGCGATCCGGACCGCTCAAGAACGAGTGACCCAGGGGCACCTTGTGGGCATGTTTCCTGAGGGTACCCGTAACAAGGAGGGAGATGATCTGCTCCCACTGCAGGGTGGAGCGGCGTTGATCTCGATTAAGACGGGGGCTCCAGTGATTCCAGTAGTCGTTCCCAGAGTGAGACTGGCTCGTTTGCGCACTCCGATTCAGGTTCGAATTGGTGAACCGATCGATCTTGGGGGCCCAAAAAGAGCGTCCAAGTCCGATATCACCACTGGAAATGCAGCGATTTCCGCACAATTTCGTTCGTTATTAGGCAGGAATAACTAAGAGGACATAGAAGTACAATCATGGTGAACTTTGGTGGTTACTGTAATCACCCTGGAGTTGGGCTTCTTCCAACATCCACTGGTTAGAGTTCATCCGTTCGAGGTATAATAAGGGAGGGGGAAAGGTGGAAATTGTATTGGCAGATGGCGCGGGCTTCTGCTTTGGGGTCAAACGTGCGTTGGATTTGACGGCGAAGACCATCGCGGAAGTAGGCTCGGCCAAACCGATACATACTCTAGGTCCACTTATTCATAACCCCCAGGTTGTAGCCCAGCTCCAAGAGCAGGGCGTCAATGTCATGGAGCAACCTGGTGATGTGAGTTCAGGAGTAGTCATTGTTCGTTCACATGGTGTTGCACCAAAGGTCATGGAAGAGCTGAAAGAGCTCAGTTTGGAAGTTGTCGATGCCACTTGTCCTTTCGTGCACAGAGCCATGCGTTGGGCAAAACAGTTAAAAGACGAAGGGTATCAAGTTATTATTGTTGGGGATCGGCTTCATCCAGAAGTACAAGCTATTTTGGGTTACACTGATGAAACCGCACATGTTGTGAGTACGCCTCAAGAAATCAGGGAGCTGCCGATAGCAAGTCGCGTCGGTATTATAGCGCAAACCACCCAATCGGTGAGCAACTTCAAAGCATGCGTTGCTGAATTGACTGGGTTGGTAGACGACCTAAAAGCTTTTGATACCATCTGTACTGCTACCGAACAGCGGCAAACTTCTGCATGGGAATTGGCCGCCCAAGTGGATGTTATGGTTGTTATTGGAGGCCGGAATAGCGCCAACACAAAAAGGTTGGCAGAATTATGCAAGGAGCAGGGCACGGCAACATATCATATTGAAACACCAGGGGAACTGCAGAGCCAGTGGTTTACTGGCATCAAGCGTGCTGGCGTTACGGCCGGAGCTTCTACTCCAGATTGGTTAATTGAGGGGGTACTTACAAGAATGAGCGAATTTACTGAAGAAAAGGTGGCGCAGGTCACCGAGGAAAAGGTGGCAGAAGCAGCTGAACAAGAGACAACGGATACTCTTGAAGAGCAGGTTGTTCAGGCCGCCGAAGGGGACGTAACCGAAGTGACGGAGCCGGATGATGCAGACGCCCCTGAAGAAGCTGTCGAAGCTCTCGAAGAAGAAAGCGAGCAAGAGCAGCAGGAAGAGGAGCAAGTAGAGCAGGATCAGGAACCAGAGGTTTTAGAAAACGGTGAAGAGGCCAGACTCAGCGAAGACCATATGAGTGAGTACGACGTGAAAATGCCAACAGCTGGAGCTGTGATCCAAGGTAAAGTCGTACAGATTTCCAATGACGAGGTTCTAGTGGATATCGACTACAAGTCGGAAGGGCGCATTCCCTTAAATGAGCTTAGCTTCATTTCCAATGCTAGTCCCGAAGACATTGTGACTGTCGGCGAGGACATCTATGTCAAGGTGCTGAAGGTCGATGACTCTGAAGGCAATGTCCTCTTGTCCAAAAAACGGGCCGATGCAGATCGGTCGTGGGAAAAACTTGAGAACCTGTTTGAAACAGGGGGAACCCTAACGGCTAAGGTTGTGCAAGTCGTGAAGGGAGGACTCTTGGTCAATGTGGGTGTGCGCGGCTTTATTCCAGCCAGCCACGTTTCCCGGGGATTTGAGGATGATCTGCAGAAATATATCGGTCAGACTCTGGAACTTAAGATCATTGAACTTGATCGAACCAAGAACAATGTGGTCTTTTCACATAAAGTAGTGTTAGAAGAACAATACGCCAAGGCCAAGGCTGAAGCTTTTGCCAGCCTTCAGGAAGGCGACAAGGTGAAAGGAATTGTTCGCCGTCTTACCGATTTTGGTGCTTTCGTTGATATTGGTAATGGGGTAGAGGGTTTGCTCCATGTTTCTGAAATGGCCTATAGTCGAGTAAACCATCCTTCTGACGTTGTGTCCGAGGGTGATGAGATTACTGTGATGATTTTAGGTGTCAATCAGGAGCGGGAGAGAATTTCCCTTGGTCTGAAGCAAACTATTCCCGATCCCTGGTCCACGGTAACCGAACGCTATGAGGTCGGTCAGACCGTCACCGGCGAGGTCACTCGAGTCGTCGACTTCGGTGCCTTCGTCAAGCTTGAGGACGGTATCGAAGGCTTGGTTCACATTAGTGAGCTTTCCCATAAGCACGTGGCCAAGGCTGAAGATGTGGTCAAGTCTGGCCAACAAGTGGAGACCAAGATCATTAGTGTGGATGCAGAGGGACGCCGTATTGGGCTGAGTATCAAGGAATTGGAGCCTAAGCCGGCGCCGGCGCCAAGTGCCGCACCGCCGAGGGCAAAACAGCCCAAGCCGGACCTGACAGAAGGAACCGATAATGAGGAGCTAACCACCAACCTAGGTGCCATGTTTGGCGACTTGTTCAAGGATACGGACAGCGGGGACGACGAATAATCAAGCGAAAAGCAAATCCTGTAGGCTTCGGTCTACAGGATTTTTTTATGGATACGCCAAGTCCTCCCGGGAACACTAATACCAAGTGTTTCACATATGGGAGGGATCCAGAATGCCGACTGGCACCGCTTTGCTGCTCATTGCTGCGGCACTCATCTACTTTGGTGTAGGGCAACGTTTGCTGGATCGGATGCGCCTAACCGATACCCAAGCCCTTGTTGCCATTGCACTCATGATTGGAGGAAGTTTCATCACCGTCCCCTTGAGAACCGGACGAACAAGTATCAGCTTCAATATCGGAGGTGGGCTGATTCCCCTTGGTTTGGTGGTCTATCTCCTGATCAAGGCGGATACGGCCAAAGAGAGGATTCGTTCTCTCGTTGCAGCCCTGATCACAGGCGGCGTTGTCTATGGAGTAAGCCAGTTGACGGACTTTGATCCGTCCAGTCCCGGGCTTCTGATCGATCCCTTGTGGCTGTTTAGTCTGGTGGCGGGGATTGTGGGCTACTTATCCGGGCGATCTCGCCGAGCCTCGTTCATAGCGGGGGTTTTAGGCCTGTTTACCGTGGACCTGATTCATCTCTTTCAGGCTTTGGCCGGGAATATGGCCACGCGGGTGGTCTTGGGCGGAGCAGGTGTCTTTGATGCTATGATCGTGGCCGGATTGATCGCCATCGGTTTGGCCGAGTTTGTGGGCGAAACGAGAGAACGTATTGAAGGAGGTGGCGAAGGGCTATGAGAGTGCGTCTGGTTCGGATGGCGCTAGTCTTGATCACTCTGTGTGCGTGGGCCACGTCCCTTGCTCAGGCAGATGAAAGAACCGATTTGGGTTACTTTATCCTTAGGGACGACACCGGTACGGTCATTACCATGACGGGGAGGGAACTCGACCCAGGAGATCACTATATCGCCTCTGACAATAGGCTCTTTGAGGTGGTGGAAACGGAAGGCGACACGGTGCGCGTCCGCTACCTGGAAACGATCGAGCTGCCGCAGGTTACGGCAGAGCTCCTCGGGGCTGAGGTGGGCAAGTCAGAGGAAAATCAAGGGGTGGTAGGTATTTACCACACCCATAATGCGGAGTCCTATGTGCCGTCCAGCGGTACAGAATCAAAGGATGATGGACGGGGTGACATACTCCAGGTGGGCAAGGCGCTGGCATCGGCCATGGAGGAGATGGGAATCACCGTGTACTGGACAGACAACAGCCATATCCCCCACGACGGGCAGGCTTATGTGCGTTCTCGCCGTACCGCCGCTGAACTCCTGCAGAAAAACCCGGATACTCTGATCGATGTCCATCGTGATGCCACACCACCGGAAGTATATGAAACGGAAGTCGAAGGTAGACCCGCAACCAAGGTGCGCCTGGTCGTGGGACGACAAAATCAGAATCGCTGGGCCAACCTGGAGTATGCCAAACGGATCAAAGCAGTGGCAGATGAAATGTATCCGGATCTGGTGGAAGGGATTTTTGATGCCCGGGGCAATTACAATCAGGATTTGGGACCAAAGACGATTCTTCTGGAGTTTGGAGCCCACACAACAAGCCTCGAACAGGCCCAGACGGCGGCGGAGTACTTCGCCAAGGTGATTCCGGCAGCCGCAGGTTTGACTGCTGCCACCAAGGGCGCAGCCGACCAGCAGATCGGGGGAGGAGCCGCCCGTGCCCTGCTTTGGATGTTAGTCGCCGTAGCGGTCGTGGTTGTAGCCTTCCTTCTCATTAGCCGGGGAAAGATCGGTTCCCTGGGGGGCTTTTTCCGGAGAGAGGCCGGCTTGGGCGGCCGGGATGATGAGGATGATCAGAGATGAAGTACCTTATTACCTTGGTCGTTGCGACTTCAGCGGGCTTTCTAGCCCGCCTTTATATGTTACGCAGGGACTATAGACAGTATCCGAGCTACCCCCAGGGCTGGGCTATCCATCTCTTCCTAGGCTTCATCGGAGGTTCGATCGGTGCAGTGATTGTACCCGCTATCCTCGAGGGAGACTACTCAGCCGTTTCCTTTCTGCTCTTGGCTGCCAGCCAGTTTCGTGAGGTGCGCAATGTAGAAAGGCAGACTCTAGGGGCCATGGAAGCCACCGAAATGGTCAAACGGGGCACCGCCTATATTGAAGGGATTGCCAGAGTCTTTGAGGCCCGCAATTATCTGGCCATCTGGGTTGCCCTCAGTGTGGCTGCCGTCTCAGAACTGCTGGCTTCTTTGGGCTATTGGCGCGTGGTGATCAGCACCTTAGTCGGCGCTCTGATGGCGCTGGTCTTGGTGCAGTTGATGCAGGGTGATCGCATCGACGATATTGCCACAGTTGAACTGGTGGAAGTTAAGTTTGACGGGGCCTTGGCGATCATTGGGGAGACCGTAATGATGAATGTTGGATTACCCCAGTCGCGTCAGGTGTACCAAGAGAGGGGACTTGCGGCCATTATCAGCCCCAATGGACCCGATGCCAAGGCTACACTGGCCAATCTGGGCCAAATGCAGGCCATCGCCCATGACGTTTCCTCCATGATTGGCGTTTTCATGGACGTGGGCGAGCAGGAGTTTATCCCCATGGTCCGCCGAAATCCTTCTACGGGCAGTCTGCATGTGCTGATGGTTCCCTCCGAAAGGGATGAGGAAGCGTTCTTAACAGCCATTCGCAGAGTACCTGTGCTTGAAGGCGCCATCCGTAAGCCCCTCACCTCTGTTGCAGGCAAAATGGTAGATTAGGGGGATCACTTTGGATAAACAGATCTTAGCAGTAATTACGGTGGACCGGGATAAAGTCGGAGGGGGAGCCCCCATTTTCTATGCCCAGGACGAGGAAGAACTATTGGACACAGCTGTCTTGATCAGCCGGATATTTGGGGCGGCCGCCCATGATTTGCACAATGGAGTATTTGTTATCGTGAAACATTAGGCTCACCTCAGCGGGCAGGAATAGTATGGCAGATAGCGAAACTATCAATTCTAGGATGGAACGCAACTGAGGAGAGGTTTTCATGAGTAGACCAATTGTAGCCATTGTGGGGCGGCCCAATGTGGGTAAAAGCACCTTATTTAACCGCATCACTCGAGCACGTACAGCTATTGTGGAAGGACAGCCTGGTGTAACCCGCGATCGCATTCATGGCGAAGCAGAATGGCTGAACAAACACTTCATTCTGATAGATACTGGTGGAATTGACTCGGACGATGATGTGATCACGAGGCAAGTGCGGCTTCAAGCCATGGCCGCCGTAGAGCAGGCGGATGTGATCATTTTTGTCGTGGACGGGCGTTCCGGGCTCACCGGCATTGACGAAGAGATCACCGCGATTTTGCGGCGTCATCAGAAACCTGTGGTTCTTTGCGTCAACAAAGTGGAGTCTGCGGAGAGTGCTTGGGAGGCTGCGGTTGATTTTTATGGACTGGGCCTAGGAGAGCCCATTTTGATCTCAGCGGAGCACGGCCGGAATGTGGGTGATCTCTTGGATGCTGTCGTCGAATTTTTCCCCCAGGATGCGGATCTGGACGAAGATGACTCCCTGAAGATAGCGGTAGTGGGTCGTCCGAATGTGGGCAAATCCTCCTTGGTGAACACACTCTTAGGTGAAGAGCGGGTGATTGTATCGGACATCGCCGGAACCACCCGAGATGCCATTGACACCCAGTTTATCTACGGGGATCAGCCCATCACCCTGATTGACACCGCTGGTTTGAGGCGAAGAAGCAAGATTGAAGAAGACCTTGAATACTATAGTGTAGTGAGGGCTTTGGGTGCCGTAGAACGTTCCGATGTCACCGTGGTTATGCTTGATGGAACAGAGGGCCTGACGGAGCAAGACAAGAAGATTGCCGGTTACGCCCATGAACAGGGGCGGGGTATCATTGTGGCCGTGAATAAGTGGGACCTCGTTCCTAAGGAGACCAACACGATGCGGGATTTCGAGCAAGCCCTCCGGGCTGAGCTGCAGTTTATGAGTTATGCTCCCATTGTTTTCATCTCGGCCCTCACCGGGCAGAGACTGAACAGTCTTTTGGATTTGAGTCTAGATGTGAACGAAGCCAGGAGCATGCGGATTCCCACCGGTCGATTCAACGAGATCCTCCAGGACGCCATGGCCATCAACCAGCCGCCCAGTGACAAAGGCGTTCGCCTAAGGATCTTCTACGGATCCCAGGTCCAGGTAAATCCACCGGTTTTTGTGCTCCATGTGAACCGCAAGGATTTGCTGCATTTTTCCTATGAGCGCTATTTGGAGAATCGAATTCGGCAGGAATATGGTTTTATGGGCACTCGCATTATGCTGATTGCTAAGGAGAGGGAACGATGATTTCTATCTTTGTCTTAGCCTTAAGCTATTTGCTGGGCAGCATTCCATTTGGCCTGCTCATAGGCAGATGGGGGGCTAAAGTTGATGTGCGCCTGCATGGCAGTGGTAATATTGGCATGACGAATGTCTGGCGGACAGCGGGAGGTCTGTGCGCCCTGATGACTTTGATCTGTGATGCCGGTAAAGGGTTTCTGTCCGTTCTTTTGGCCGAGCACTTTGTTGGAGGTACCACTTTTCCCCTAGTTGCCGGTATCTTCGCAGTAATCGGCCACAACTGGCCTGTTTTCCTGGGCTTTAGAGGGGGCAAAGGGGTAGCCACCATAGCAGGAGTGCTTCTGGCCTTCAGACCATTAGGAGCAGCCATCTTGTTTGTGATCTGGATCCTAGTATTACTGATTTCTCGCTACATTTCCCTGGCATCCTTGGTGGTTGCTGCCTGTTTACCCTTGGTGCTTGGGCTCTTGCGATCGGCATGGGTGGAAGTGGCGTTGGCTGTGATCGTTGCGATCGTCACGATTTACCGACACCGCAGTAATATCGAACGTTTACGCAATGGGACGGAGTTTCGCTTCGGGCAAAAAGTCAATTCGTAGAGCAGACAGCTTGCTTTTTGTTTTTTCCCTCCTGTTATATTTCCCAGGCGCGAGTAATATAGTATACTGTCCAACCTCGTGTCAGACGAAACGCTTAAATTCAGGAGGGAAGCCTAAATGGAAAAGTTTAATGTTTTTTCCCACATAGCGGAGCGCACCGCGGGCAGCATTTATGTGGGCGTGGTGGGGCCTGTGCGTACGGGTAAGTCCACATTCATAAAACGTTTTATGGACTTATTTGTCATGCCCAACATTACTGATGTTTACTTAAAAGAGCGCACCCGGGATGAACTTCCCCAGAGCGGTGCAGGCCGCACCATCACCACAACCGAACCGAAGTTTGTCCCTGATGAGCCCGTAGAAATCCTCTTTGAAGAGAACACCAGAGCCCGGATTCGACTGGTAGACTGCGTGGGTTACACCGTAGCAAGCGCCAAGGGTTATATGGATGAAGAGGGACCAAGGTTGGTGCGCACACCCTGGTTTGAGCATCCCATACCTTTCCAAGAAGCGGCCGAACTGGGTACACGCAGGGTGATCAGTGAACACTCTACCATCGGTTTGGTGGTGACCACCGACGGTTCCATTGCGGATCTACCTCGGGCGGAGTATGCGGAGCCCGAAGCAAGGGTAATTGAAGAACTACAGGAACTCGGTAAGCCTTTCGTAGTCGTCCTAAACTCCATCCACCCCGGAAGCCCGGAAACGATGGCATTGGCCCAGCAGCTGAGGGATGTGTACGGGGTTACGGTTCTGCCCCTCGATTGCCTTCGGATGACCAAGGATGACATTTTGGCCATGTTTGGTCAGGTCCTGATGGAGTTTCCGTTGCGGGAGTTCAATGTTCGCCTGCCGAAGTGGGTTGAGGAGCTCACAGGAGATCATTGGCTGCGCCAATTGTACGAAGATGTAGCCTGGGAGTGTGTGGCGGACCTTAAAAAGGTCAAGGATGTGAAACGGGTCGCGGTAGAGCGTTTCCAGGAGTCTGACTATGTGCAAGTGGTCACGGTGGATGACATGGACCTGGGGACCGGAAAGGTGACGTTGAATGTAGTTTTGCTCAACAGTCTTTTCTATACTATCTTAGCAGAAATGACCGGACTTGAAGTGCAGGGCGATCATCATCTGATGCGGTTGATGCAGGATCTAACTGTGGCGAAACGAGAATATGATAAGCTGTCAGCAGCCCTGCAGCATGTGCGCCAGACAGGGTATGGAATTGTCATCCCGAGTCTAGAGGACATCACCTTCGAGCAGCCTGAGCTGATTAAGCAGGGGCGAAACTTCGGGATTAAGCTCACAGCCAGTGCTCCTTCGATTCACATGGTGCAGGCGAGCATTCAGACGGAAGTGACGCCCTTGGTGGGGACCGAAAAACAAGGTGAGGAACTGATTCGATCCCTTACCGAGGAATTTGCCGAAGATCCCAATGTCTTGTGGGAAAGGGACTTTCTCGGACGATCGCTACAAGATATGGTCCGGGAAGGCATCAACAGCAAGCTCTACCGAATGCCTGAAAATGCCCAGGAAAAGCTGCAGGAGACGCTCAGCAAGATCATCAACGAGGGCAGCGGCGGGCTGATCTGTATTATTCTATAAAATAGACGGGTGGGGACAGTGTTCATCTGTTCCCACCTTTTTTACTGAAGGTTAATTGCCCCTGTGAGCACAATGTGCTATCGTTAGACTAGCTGCAGTAGGGGGCATGGATTATGGCAATCATTGTACAAAAGTATGGCGGTTCGTCCGTTGCAGATACAGATAAAGTGATGGCGGTGGCCAGGCGTGTGGTTGATACTGTCATGGAAGGCTACCAGGTTGTGGTTGTGGTCTCGGCTCAAGGCGATACGACTGACAGCTTGATTCAACAAGCACGGGCCATTTCCGAAAGGCCTCCTAAACGGGAGATGGACATGCTCTTAGCCACAGGTGAGCAGGTCTCCATTGCACTTTTGGCCATGGCCATTGATTCTCTGGGCCAGCCAGTCATCTCACTGACAGGAGCCCAGGGAGGTATTATGACCGACACCCAGCACATGAAGGCCAGAATTCGCGAAGTGGATGGTGCTCGCATCAGCGCTGAGCTGCGCAAAGGCCAAGTTGTGATTGTCGCGGGATTTCAGGGCATGACCTCAACCCATGATATTACCACCTTAGGCCGGGGCGGATCCGATACCACTGCGGTGGCAGTAGCTGCTGCTTTGAGAGCTGACATGTGCGAGATTTTCACTGACGTGGACGGTGTCTACAGTGCAGATCCTCGCCTCGTGTTCGATGCCAGGAGGCTGAATCAGGTGGACTATGGCGAAATGCTGGAGCTCGCTTCCCTGGGGGCCATGATTCTGCAGCCCCGAGCAGTGGAAGTTGCAGCTGTGTACGGTGTTCCCATCCACGTCCGTTCCAGCTTTTCCAGAAAACCCGGAACAATGATCAGAGAGGTGAATGCAGTGGAACGGGAAATATCAGTAACAGGTGTTGCATCCGATGCAAACTGTGCCAAGATCACACTTGCGGGTATCCCTTCGAATGTAAATGTACTCCACAATGTTTTTTCGGCTTTGGCTAGCGAAGGCGTAAACGTAGATATGATTGTCCAAGCAGGAACGGCCTCACCGACTGCGGATCTGACCTTCACCGTCACGCGGGAGGATCGCCAAACGGCCCTGGATACCATAGCCGGACTCGAGGGTGGTCAAGATTGGGACGTGATCTGCGATGACGATGTGGCTAAGGTATCCATTGTGGGGGCGGGTATGATGACCAATCCTGGCGTAGCCGCAAAAATGTTTGAGGCCCTCAGCGCCGAGGAGATTCCCGTATTTGTGGTCTCAACGTCGGAGATTAAGGTGTCTTGTCTGGTTCCACGCTCTCGTCATCAAGATGCAGTACGGGTCTGCCACAAGAAGTTTGAACTGCATGCCGGAAAATAGCTTGCCTTTTTTGTGTTTACATGATATCCTTTTATTGCGTCGGGGCGTGGCGCAGCTTGGCTAGCGCGCTACCTTGGGGTGGTAGAGGTCGCAAGTTCAAATCTTGTCGCCCCGACCATTTTCTACACATGCGGAACCTACAGCATCTCGGTGTTGTAGGTTTTTTCAGGTCAGACCAAGACGCGCTTGTCTCTTTTTTGCAGGATAATATTGTCCTTTGACCAATATTGTTAGGTAGAGTACCGAAGAAAGGGGATACATTTGCGAAAGTACATCATATTCCTAATGTTTCTCATGTTACTTCAAGCTCAACCTGCCAGGGCATCCAATTACATAGCGGTGGATGTACCCGCACTACAAGACGCAGTTGTCGTCGTGAGTGATCTGTACGGGAAGGGTGAAGAGAGTTTGATCTTCGGGAGGGGACTTTCCGTCTCCGTTCTGGCAGACGATACTGCATTACCTTTAATCGAAGGCGCAAGCGGCAGGGTGTCTGCTCTCGCCGTAGGTGATGTGAACGGTGATCTGCGCAACGAACTGTTGGTTGGTACCGATAGCGGGGGGGCCCTGAGCTTTTACGCGAACAGGAATGGACAGTGGGAACGCCAGGGACAACCGTATTACCTGTGGGAGACCATTCGTTCTTTGGAGGTCCATGACTTCAACAATGACGGCTGGGGCGATGTGCTGGTTTTGACCGCTAAAGGGGAAGCCAAAGTGCTGCTGTCCTTGGAGGGTTCCTTGAGTCCCTTTTGGAACAGCAAAGCAGGCGAAGCGGTTGTGGGGGCCGCAGCCATGGACATTGACCATGACGGGTATCCAGAGCTGATTTACGCATTGCGATCTGGGTATATCGCCGTATTGAAGTGGGACAGTGAAGATTTCTCCGTCCTTTGGGAAAACTATCCTTGGGGATCTGTGGAAAGCCTTGTGCTCATTCCGCACCAGACGTCTCCAGAATGGCTAGTGGTCACAAGCCAAAAGATGCTCTATGGTTGGCGTCTCCGCGATGGTGAAGTGGTTTCCTCCAGGCTCTTCGAAGGAAGTGAGCTGGGAGAGAATCTTTTCTACGCCTCTGGGGAGGGTATCCTCAGTTTTTCGCGCAAGACAGGCATCTCTCTATTCTCCCTGGGAACGACGTCTGTTACGGAGAAGTGGCGAGTGCCAGGCTTATATGGAAATCAGGCTTTTTACCACGGGGGCGACTTCTATTTTAAGGATGAGAACAATGCTTACCATCTGCTTGTCCAAGGGAGCACCCAGTGGCGAGTGTTTCTCCATGAACAGGAAATAACGGCGTCCTTGGACGTTCTAAACAGGGACGGAGAACTCTTTTACTGCCTACCTGACCTGTCTGGGCATTTGGGGCTGATCAGGGTAGGGGAAAGTGGTTGGCATTACACCCAGGACGGCCACTATATCGAGATCGATTTGGAACGGGGCGTTGTGGGGTATGACGGCCTCATGATCCCCATGGAGCAGCCTTTGTTGGATGTGGAGGGTCTCCCCTATATTTCCGCAGAGGTATTTCCCTTGTTTGGATGGAGAGTGGAGCTGGATCCCTCCAGGCAGCATGTGGTGTTTGTGCATAATTGGGGCTGGTGGTTGTAGCTTTTCTTGTTAAGAGGCAGGAAAATCTCGCGATCTTGTGGAATTTAAGGCGAGGTAATCAATCATTCAAGGGTTTTTATACACAGTGGATGTTTGACAAAGTCAAGGTCCAAGGTGAATGTCTTGATTCAGCAGTTCACTAAGAGGAGGAGAATGTGTGAAGGAATACGGAACAGAGTTCTTGCGTAACGTGGCCCTAGTAGGCCATGGCGGTGCGGGGAAAACCTCTTTGGCTGAAGCTATGCTCTATGTGGCCAAGGGAGTCAATCGTCTTGGAAGGGTCGATGACGGTACAACAGTAATGGATTTCGATCCAGAAGAGACCCGGCGCCAGATCACCATTAATACGGCGCTGGCCCCCGCCGAGTGGAAGAATCACAAAATCAACATTTTGGATACCCCCGGGTATTTTGACTTTGTCGGTGATGTTGTGGCCGCTTTGACTGTGGCGGACGCGGGCCTTCTGGTCGTCTGCGCCTCGTCGGGCGTGGAAGTGGGTACCGAAAAAGGGTGGCAGTACCTGGAAGCAGTCAATCTGCCAAGGGCTGTGTTTATGAACAAACTTGACCGGGAGAATGCTAATTTTAGCAGGGTTGTTGCGCAGCTGCGGGACCATTTTGGGCCGAAACTCGTTCCCGTTCAGCTTCCCATCGGTGAAGCGGAATCTTTCTCGGGTATCGTTGATTTGGTGAAAATGAAAGCTTTTATCCAAGACGGCGATTCCGTTAAAGAAGCCCCTATCCCAGCAGAAATGGAAGCTGAGGTGGAAGCTGCTCGGGAGGAAATGATCGAGGCAGCCTCCGTCTCCGATGATGAGCTGATGATGAAGTATCTTGAGGGCGAAACGCTTACGGACAAGGAGATTGAACATGCCGTTGGTTTGGGAACCAAGACGGGAGATATGGTGCCCATTTTGGTTGGCAGTGCCCAATCCACTTTCGGGATCTCTCTGCTCATGGATCACATTATTCAAAGCATGCCTTCTCCGGCCGATCGCACCATTTCCGGCACCGATGCCAACGGCGAAGAGGTGACCATTAGCACAAGCGATGAGAATCTCTCGGCGCTGGTTTATAAGACCATGGCTGACCCCTATGTGGGTAAGCTGACGCTGTTTAGGGTCTTCTCTGGGACGATGCCCTCGGATAGCAGCGCTTTCAACGTACGCAGCGGGCGGGATGAACGGATTGGCCAGCTTTTCTTGATTAAGGGTAAGGACCAAATTGCCGTAAGCAAAATCGGACCTGGCGATTTAGGTGCCGTGGCGAAGCTGCAAGATACGACCACAAATGACACTCTTTCCTCCAAGGAGAGAAGAGTAAGCGTTCAACCCATTGATTTCCCCAAACCCACTATGACCATGGCCATTCAGCCCAAGGCCAAGGGTGATGAGGACAAAATTGGATCAGGTCTGGCGCGTTTGTCGGAAGAGGATCCAACCTTCAGAGTGGAAAAGAGTCTGTACACTGGTGAAAACCTAGTTAGCGGCATGGGTGATCTTCACCTTGAAGTGATGTCCAGTCGTCTTCACAAGAAGTTTGGTGTGGAAGTTGATCTTGTAGTGCCTATCGTGCCTTACCGAGAGACGATTCGAGGAACAGCCAAGGTAGAGGGAAAACACAAGAAACAATCAGGTGGTCGAGGCCAGTTTGGTCACGTATTCTTAGAACTGTCACCTGGGGATCCAGAAAACGAGGACCGTCTGGAATTTGTGGATGATATTTTTGGCGGGGCCGTGCCCCGAAACTACATTCCCGCGGTGGAAAAGGGCTTGCGGGAAATTCTGGATGAAGGTCCTTTGGCTGGTTATCCCGTGGACCATGTCCGCGTCTCGCTGTATGATGGATCGTATCACGCGGTGGACTCTTCGGAAATGGCGTTTAAGATTGCGGCCAGCATAGCGTTTAAGAAGGGCTTTATGGAAGCACGGCCTGTGCTGCTTGAACCCATCATGAGTGTGGAAATCACAGTTCCAGAAGCGTTCATGGGTGATGTCATGGGGGATATGAATAAGAAGCGCGGCCGGATCTTGGGTATGGAGCCCAAGGGAGGACAACAGGTGATTCGCACCCAAGTACCCATGGCCGAGATGTTCAAGTATGCCATTGATTTGCGCTCCATGACCCAGGGGCGTGGCTCCTTTACCTCTGAATTCAGCCACTATGAGGAAGTGCCAGCGAACATTGCTGAACAAGTGATAGCAGAGAGCAAAAAGAAGGAAGAGTAGTTCCAGGCCAGCGATATGCAGTCCCGGAAGGGGCTGCATATTTTTGTGTTCAGGGCATAGGTTGTATGGGGTGATGGTATGGCGAACAAGAATAACAGGGAGATCGATGGATACAGCCTGCGGCCGATAGCCATTTTGAAGGGGTTTGTCCTGTCTCAGTTCCTTTTGCTCTGCGTCTCGGTAGCCTTGGCTCTTGCAGTTTATTTCTCGTCCTGGCAGGCGAGTCCTAGACTATTGAACGTTCTGGCCCATGTGGCTGTTTTTGGGGGCGCCAGTTGGGCTGGCATGTGCTGCCATAGGAAGGCGTGGCTGCATGGCGTGGCAGTCGGTATTCTAGCGTTCCTAGTCCTCAGTTGGATCGGCTACGGAGAGCGCTTCTTTACTACCTGGCTTTGGTGGAAAGCTTTCCTGCAGATGGGTCTTGTGGCTATGTTCGGCGGGGTTTTCGGAGGTTTGTTCGTGCACTGACATCGTTGGGAAAAAATTTGAGCAAAGACAAGGACTCTCTCTTTCCTTAGCGAAGCTAGTATTATGTCGAAACTTCGCTGATGGAGGAATGAGTTTGCCCGTGCTACGTTGTAGGAAAATCTATATCATGTTTGCTTTGGTGCTTGTATTGGGGACAATCTTGGGCTTGGCCTCAGGAGCCTTGGCCTCGGCAAAGTCTGAGGCGGATTTCTCTGCATTGATCAGGGATACGGTGATCTATGCCAATGTCACCAAAGACACCCCGGCCTTTGATAGTTACAGCAATGGGCGTAGGCCAATTGGAGAGTTTCGTCATGGTGAAGTAGTGGAAGTCGTGAGGGACAGGGCATTTGAGTGGTACTTGGTCCGCTCTGACACAGGTCAGGAAGGATGGGTTTCCGTGGACAGCCTCTGGATTCCCCTCGATCCTGAGACCAATACAGAAACCTTACCTCAGGCAACTTTAGAAGCCTATGTGCATGCCCGTGGTCTTAGTTCTAAGACGAATCACCTGGTCTGGGTGGATATTGATCGCCAGTTAACACATGTTTTCATAGGGCGGCAGGGGGACTGGAAGCTAGAGCGTACCATGCCTTGTTCAACGGGGAAGAATGTCTCTCCGACTCTACGGGGTCTCCACGAGATCGCAGAACGGGGGAGTTGGTTTTTCACAGAATGGCTCGCCCGGGGCGGAGAAAACTGGGTCCAATTTTCTGGCCCCTATATGTTCCATTCACTTCCCATGGATAAAGACCGCAACATTGTCGATTACACGCTCCGCGAAAGACGTTCATCAGGTTGTATCCGCTTGTCCATGGAGGATTCGGCCTGGTTTTACTCCTTCATCAAGCGTGGCTCTACTGTTTTTGTGAACTAGTACTCTCCCCTTCCCAAGTGGAAGGGTTTTTCACTGACCAATGGAAGGGACAACGAAGACAGTCATGATCCAGAACCGTTTTGGTACCCTCAACACAGCTTTGCTCCGATCGATGTTCAAGTTTGCCATGCCGATTATGGCCATGAATCTTTTGCAGCTGCTCTTTAATGCCGCCGATATGATCGTGGTGGGTCAGTTTGAAGGAAGCAAAGCCTTGGCCGCAGTGGGGGCCACTGGGTCTCTGATCAACCTCATTATCAATTTGTTTATGGGGCTTTCCGTTGGTACCGCCGTAGTTGTGGCTCGAGACTACGGTGCCCGCAGGGTGGAGGGCATCCGGCAATCCGTACACACATCGATTGCAGTGAGCATGGTTACCGGGGTTGTGGTGGCCTTTTTGGGTATCGTCCTGAGTACACCGCTGCTGCACATGATGGGCACCCCAAGTGATATCATCCATCTCTCCACACTCTATATGAAGATATTCTTTGTGGGCGTCCCTGCCAGTATGGTCTACAACTTTGGGGCGGCTATTTTGAGAGCCGTTGGAGACAGTACGCGGCCCATGTATTTTTTGACCGTTTCCGGTGTGGTTAACGTCGTTCTTAATGTTGTGTTCGTGGCAGTCCTCCGTTGGGGTGTGGCCGGTGTGGCTTGGTCTACGGTGATTTCCCAGTATTTGGCCCTGGCGCTGATTTTGGCTTCCTTGTCCAAGAGTGAAGGTCCCCTGCGTTTTAACTGGCGACGCTTGAAGATCCACGGAGAAAAGATGCAGGAAATTGTGCGTATAGGGCTCCCTGCGGGTCTCCAGAGCTTGCTGTTTTCTATCTCCAACGTTCTGATTCAGTCAGCCGTGAACTCCTTTGGATCGGTTATGGTGGCGGCTAGCGCAGCAGCGGGGAATGTGGAAGGTTTAGTGGGTACAACGGTGAACTCCTATTACAACGCGGCAATTACCTATACGGGGCAGAGCATGGGTGCAGAGGACTATGATCAGATTGACGAGATAGCTAAGATCTCTACCCTCTTTGTTTTTGCGACCTGGATCGTCTTGGGCGGAGTCACGGTACTCTTTGGCCGTTCGTTATTGTCCCTCTATACTACGAACCCTGAGGTGATAGACCTGGGCATGGTGCGCCTCAAAGTCATGATGGCGGTCTATTTCTCAGCGGGAGTTATGAACGTTTTCCCTGGATTAACCAGGGCGATGGGATACTCTGTTCTGCCCATGCTCTCTACGCTCTTTGGTGCCTGTATCTGCCGCATTTTGTGGTTGGTCACCGTGTTTAGGTGGTATCCTACCATGATGGTATTGTTTATGGCCTATCCGGTTACCTGGGTATTGGCAGGGATTGGTCAGCTGATCAGTTTCTTCTATGCCAGACGCCAGATTCGCAGGCGGGCATCGCTTCCTGAGGGAAGTGCAGAGGGTACTTGCTCTGTTTGATAAAAAAACCCTTGACAGTCACCCCACTCTCTGGTTTAATTAGATACAATTATATCAAGAGCGATGAAGAGAAGAGCCCAAAAGTACAGTCTTCCAAGCGAGCTGGGGAGGGTGCGAGCCCAGCAAGAACCTTTTGTGGCGGAACACCTTGGAGCTGCCATCTGATCAAAGGGTGCGCCGGCTTCCACCGTTATCTGGAGCAAAAGATAACTCTTGCCTAGAGTGAAAATTGGGTGGCACCACGAGATCTCGTCCCATTACGGACGGGATTTTTTTGTAGGCAGAGTTAACTAGGGTGGCACCGCGTTCTGTTCGCCCCTAGCCGTGATGTGGCTAGGGGTTCATTTTTTCAGGAGGGAAGATGACCATGAGGCGAGTTCTGATTGCAGAGTTAAACAGCTACTTGGGGAAGGAGGTACGGATCAGCGGGTGGATCCATCGTATCCGCCGCCTAAGTCAAGTCACCTTTCTGATCCTCCGGGATCGAACAGGGATGATCCAGGTTGTGGTGGACCCCGCTTTGATCGAGAATACACAAATCTCCACAGAAAGCGTTGTGGACATTCGGGGACTGGTCAAGCCAGAACCCCGATCCATGGCCGGCTATGAGCTGTTGACCCAGAGTATAGAGGTGTTGGCCCTAGCGGAACACCTCCCCATTCAGATCAACGGGAATGAGCTCAATATTCCTTTGGAGACTGTCTTGGATCATCGCGTCTTGAGCCTGAGGCATGCCAAAGTCAACCCAATCTTCAAGGTACAGGCCGAGTTGGTCCATGCCTTTCAGGAGTTCCTCAATGGCGAGGGGTTTGTGCAGGTGTTTACACCGAAGATTGTGCTCGGAGGCACTGAGGGAGGCACAGAGCTATTTGCCCTAGAATATTTTGAAGAAAAAGCCTATTTGGCGCAGAGCCCCCAGTTCTACAAGGAGATGCTTGTTGGAGCAGGTTATGAGCGTGTCTATGAGATTGGCCCAGTCTACAGGGCGGAGAAGCATTCTACCTCTAGGCATCTCAACGAATACGTGAGTTTAGACTTGGAAATGGGTTTCATTCAGAGCGAGCATGATCTGATGGATCTGGAGACCAGGCTCTTGCGGCATATGTTTTCTCGAGTGGAGGAAAGGTGTGCTTCAGAACTGGAAAGACTTGGTGCCACCATACCCCAGGTGAAGACAATTCCCCGCTTACCCCTTGGTGAGGCTTTGGAACTGCTGGAACGGCAATACGGGAAGATTCATGAAGAGGCAGACTTGGACCCCGAAGGAGAACGGCTGCTAAGCCAGTACGTGTTGGAGAACATGGCCAGCGAGTTTGTTTTCGTGACGGACTACCCTTGGAAAAAACGCCCCATGTACACCATGCCAAAGGGCCCATCCTCCACGTGCAGCTTTGATCTTCTGTTTCGAGGCCTAGAAATCACCACAGGAGGGCAGCGCATTCATGACCAGCACCTCTTGATGGACAATATGCGAAAAAAGGGACTTGAACCAGGCGATTTTGCCGCCTATGTGCACTGCTTCGCCATGGGTATGCCCCCTCATGGTGGTTTGGCCATCGGACTGGAACGTCTCACAACGCAGATCCTAGGTCTGCGTAATGTCCGTGAGGCCAGCTTGTTTCCTCGGGATCGTCGTCGACTAACCCCCTAAGCTGATCGTCAGGAGCAAGGCAATGATCATGGCCGGCAGCATGTTTCCTACGCGCAGTTTGGTCAGGCCAAGCATGTTCAGGCCGATCCCGAAAATCAGAATACCTCCCGTGGAGGTGAGTTCGGCAATGACCGGATCGCTCAGGAAGGGGGCCAGATAGGTTGCCAGCAGCGCAATTCCGCCCTGGTACACCAAAACCGAAATGGCAGAAAAACCAACTCCTATACCGAGAGAGGCGGCGAAGAAGACAGCTGAGACCCCATCCAGCATGGATTTCGCATAGAGAACCTGA
This sequence comes from Bacillota bacterium, assembly GCA_012838305.1. Taxonomy (GTDB): domain Bacteria; phylum Bacillota; class Limnochordia; order Darwinibacteriales; family Darwinibacteriaceae; genus UBA5420. The sequence goes on from DUPN01000101.1 coordinate 39,739, forward strand.
TGCTCTCCTGTTAAGCCGCTATTGAGGCTGCCTACCACTGCCATGGCTCCAACACAGTAGACCAGGGTGGCCGCCATAAAGCCCTCTGTGAAGGTGGTGGATCCCGCGCCAGCCTGCACCTGCCTCATCCGGCGCTGCAGACTGTCACCAAGCCCTGCCATCCTGAGCTCTACATTGGCTCCTTCTCCAATGATACTCCCCACAACCAGGGAAACGATGGGAATCAGAATATTGTTGGATTCCAGCCCCATAGAGAGGCCGATCAGAACTACGGCCAAGCCCAGGGCCTGCATAATGGTCTGGCGTATCCGCTCTGGAAACCGCAGGGTGCGGCCCAAAAGCGAACCAGAAACGATGGCGATAGCATTAACAATTGAACCCCACAGAACCACCCACATAACCTCCAGCAAACGATCTCTACTAGGGATTCTGCTTGAGAAGAGACATCCCTGCCGCAGCAGAGTTGGCCGATGAAAAACGTAGTCGAATTGCACGATTCCCAGAGCACCTTGGCAGGAAATGCCAAGCTCTAGAAGAATAACGGATTATAGTCTGGAAGCTATGACGGAGGTGTGCAAGTGGGATTGTTAACGGATTTTAGATTGTCTGTGCTGGAGGGGAATCTCGGTGTCTATGGTGTTCATGTCTATCAGAGTGGGAAGACCATAGGGGAGCATCGATTTCGCAGCGATGATCGGGAGAATCTTTACTCGGGTTCGAAGACTTTTGCCTCCGTTGGGGTGGGAATTGCAGAAGGAGAGGGTCGTTTTGAACTGTCCGATTGTGTACTCGACTTTTTCCCCGAGCTTCAGCACATGGCCTACCCTGGATCAGAGAAGATGACCATCAAGCATCTGCTGCAAATGAGTTCGGGACATATGTTTGAGGACTTCGACCGCTTCAAATCAGGCGATCTGGCCAAACTCTTCTTCAGTATGGAGATGAAAGAGGCAGCGGGTTCGAGGTTTTTCTATGAGAACCTGTGTACGTACATGCTTGGTCGAGTCGTAGAGAAGGTGAGCGGGCAGACATTGTTGGATTATCTTAAACCTCGCCTCTTCGATCCGCTGGAGATCTTCAACCCCCAATGGCATTTGTGCCCCTATGGACACACGATGGCCGCAACCGGCCTATATTTAACGACCGAGGAGTTTTCGCGCCTCGGCATCATGCTGCTGCAAAAGGGAGTCTATAAGGGTAGGCAGATAGTGGCAGCCGATTACGTCAAGCGTATGCGCGCAGAGTGGGTGGATACTTCGTCGCACATGGATGAGGAAGGTCGATGCGGTTATGGCTACCAAGTCTGGAACTGTACTCCTCCGAATACCTATCGGGCTGACGGAATGTATGGCCAGTTGTGTGTGATTTTAGGCGATTACGATGCCGTGATCACCGTTACCTCCCATAATGAGGGTGAGGCCAGCGATATCCTGCGTGCCATGTGGACGCAAATCCTTCCGAAACTCGAGGCGTCATAGTCGCGAATCAATTTGGAAGCAGAGGTGGATCAGGGGTGTATGAAAAGGCTGCGCAAGTGATGGAAGATTTGTTTGCCAGGGATTGCCAGTTTGCCATGGCCACCGCGCAAGATGGGATTCCATCGAATGATCAGCATATGTGCTATCTGAAAATTGAACTTGTAGACGGTTTCTTCTATCAAGATGGAATGGGCTATGCGATCGATTTTTCGAAGAAGACTGCCAGGTCCTTCCCCTTTGAGTATGACATCGTTCCCAGCTTGTGATGCGACTCGCAGGGGTGGGTAACGAGGGAAGCATGAGCGCCTAGAGAGGAGCATGGATGATGGGGCTATCTCAAGCTGCAGTCTGTACCCTGAGTGTAGCCACTGCTTCACCCATAGGAGGTATGAAGAGGCCCATGCCCTAACCCAAGCGAAAGTCGATTTTATCGTTGACTGGATGGGAAGGGCAAGGGGACAAAGCTCGTATTAGATGATGGTAGCCGCAGATTCTTTGAACCCTCTCTCGAACGTTTCTTCTTCAAACAGGGAGTGTTCAAGGAAAATCTCTCCTCCATCGGAGCCCAGGAGTCTTCCCAGATTACGGAGGAGAAATGCCCAGAGGGCAAACCAGGGACGGAGATCATGGATGTCTTCGATGTCGTTATAGGATTTTTCCCGCTTGGCCCAGGTCTTGATGCACCGGAGCTTTTCTTGTCCCGACAGCTCCGCATCTATCAGGTTGTACACGAGCCAACCTAGGTCCAGGAACTGCAGTTTGCAGCGGACACCATGTTCCTGTTTGGGCAGGAGGGATATGTCTTTGCCTTGCAATAGCTGGATAAAGGCGCCCACGAGATCCACACCGGCGAAGTAACCCAAAATGGCGCCAGGGGCAATCCGGGGATTGCAGTCGATTAAGTACAGTTCGCCCGTTTCTGCATCTTCCATGTAATCGAAGCTAATAAAGCCTGTCCAGTTGAAGTGCTGAATGAGTCGTGCGTCAAACAGTTCGGCCTCGGGAGAAGAAACTGTTTCTCTGTACGAGCTTGTCCCGCCGGAGGTGGGAACGGTACGCAAAGCGCGGAAGACCACATTCCCCTTGATTTCCCCGCTTACGGCTAGATTGACCGTGGAAATCAAACTTCCCTTAATGTACTGCTGGATAATGGGCAGCTGCTTTTCCATTCCCTGTTCCTTCACCAGCTGGCCATACTCCCAGAGGGCGTTTTTGGGATCAAGGACGATTTTCTGTCCATGAGCATTGCAGGCGACCGGGGGTTTGATGACAATGGGTCCCTCCACTGTTTCCAGCATGCGAAAGGCCTCCTTGAGAGACTGCGGAGCTTGGGTGCGAGGCATCCGTACATTGGCATCTGCTGCATAGGTACGCATGGCATCTTTGTTATGGGCATGAACAATGGTTCTATAGGGCATGGAGATCATGTTTGTATATTGCTTGATTTCGTCTTGGTAATACGACATCAAGAAGCTGCACTCGAGTACGGGGAGGTAGAAGTCGTAGTCTTCTCGCTTAAGTTCGTCCAGAACAGCCTGGGCAAAACCATGGGGATCATATCGAAGCGAAGGTGCAATAATCGTTTTGCTCACTGCGTTGGAGTACGATGCGAAGCTGCGTCGATGCGAGTCTATGGCCGTCACCGTATACCCCATCTGTTTCAAGCGACGCACAAAGAACAGGCTAACTGGCGAACTAGGTGTTGTGACTAATGCTCTCATTTTCATTGCCTCCTATGGACAGACAAACCACAATTTAACTAGAGATAACACATAGATAATGATACCATATTACGCTGGAAATCTATAGTAGTCGCACAAAAATGATGGAGGTGGACACAGTGCAGGTTCGGGCTGCCACGGCAAAAGACAATGCAAGACTGATCGCTATCGAGCACATGACGCCGCAAGGGGAGCAAATCAAGTTGGTTAGTGAACGCAAAGATTACTTTGTCCGGGCCAAGAAATTTGACCAGCCCATTCTTTTGGTCGCTGAGGACGAAGCCCAGGAAGCAATCTTGGGAGTGATGGGTGTTGGTCCCGTTTCGGTACGCCTAGGAGGCGAGGTGGTTCGGGGCGGGTTCATTTTTGACTGGCGTTCGAATCCCCTAGCCCAGCAGGGGCTGCCCAGACATATGCTCCGTCTTTGGCAGGGGGTGCAGAAGGAAATCGCCCGTCAGGAGTTACAGTTTGTCTTTGGCTATGTAAAGGCAGACAACGAACGCACCCTCGGTCTGCTGCACAAGTTTGGAGCGAAGAAGGTAGACGAAAAGGAATTTCTGACTATGCCCGTGCACGCCCGTTTTTCCAGGGATCAAGCAAGAGTGAGTCAAGTGCTCTTGACTCGTACTATCGATCCCCAAAGGGAAGCAGCGATTCTCAGGGAAAAGTACGGGAACTTGGATTTTTTCTCGGAGATATCGCAATCGGCCGACCTCATGCAGCAAAGACAGGATTATCTCTTTGGCAAACTCAGCTACGAAAAGTCTTCGGTCAAGATCTGGGATACCAACGCCGAGTACACCCAGCGGGTGCTCAACATGCCGCTCGTTTACAAAGTGCTACGTCCTGCCGTTCATGCGGCCTCAAAGATCGTTTCTCTACCCAGGATCCCCAGATTAGGGGACGAGATTCGCGTCTGGCAATTGTACGACTTGATCCTTGATCAACCGGATCATCTCTTCTACCTGTTGGAAAGGGCCCGGCTCGCTGCAAAAGAGAATAACATTGATTATCTTGTGATCTGTATGAGTACAGGAGACGGAGGGTATGAGCAAGCGGCCAGCAAGGCTTGGGTGCGCCTCAAGTATCATGTTATCTTTGTTCCCATGACGGAGCTCCCCATGCCGAAAGCGCCAACCTATTTTGATGTTTCCTATTTGTAACGGCCGCTGATACCGGAGGAGGGTGAGTAGTGAAAAGGGGATATCGTTTCTTTCAGATCACACTTTTGACCTGGTCTTTGCATCGTCTGGCTCTGGAAATTTTCCGCTTTCCTGTGTTCTCGTTTTCCAATTTCCATTTCGGAGAGTTTGTCGTGGACGTAGGCGTATACCTGATTGCGTTTGGGATTTCTTATGGGTGTCTGGCATGGAGATAGGGCCGCCGCGCCCCTAACGCCCAGACGAGGAGTGCTGATCATGGATGAGATTAGGCTAATTGAGCCAACGATGGACTATGCCGATGAGATTATGGGTTTTCGGCAAGAGATGATGGATGCGGGCGACTCTTTTGCAGGCTGCGGTGGCTTGCGAAACTGTGCATCGGTCCGGGAATGGTTGGAAACCCTTCGGGAGTATGAAGATGCGGCAACCTGTCCTCCTGGGGCCGTGTCCTCTCATACATATCTGGTTGTCCGTTTGCGGGACAACAGAGTTGTGGGAATGATCGATCGTAGGCACCACATTGAGCACCCCATCCTGGGCCTTTGGGGGGGACATATGGGGTACTCCGTCAGAACTTGGAGAACTGTAGAAACAGGGGCATAACCAAGGTCTTGATCACATGCGATTCTGACAACACTGGCAGCGCTACGACGATTTTGGCCAATGGCGGATTGTTGGAGCAAGAAATTTGCGTTGATGGTAGGCGAATGGACAGATACTGGGTTGAGCTGTAGACCATCGCGAATATGCAGAACGCTTCGGGGGTAAGGTAAAATGAAGATCTACCAGGTAGATTCGTTTACAAAGGAACCTTTTCGAGGGAATCCCGCGGCCGTGTGTCTGTTTGTGGAATCAGAAACCAGTGATTGGATGCAGAGTATGGCCAGGGAGATGAATCTCTCCGAAACGGCGTTCCTAAAAAAGCGCGAGAATGGCTGTGATTTACGTTGGTTCACGCCGAACACAGAGGTGGATCTGTGCGGACATGGCACGCTGGCGGCCGCCCATGTGCTTTGGGAGTCGGGGGAGTTGGCCCTGGGACAGGAAGCCGTATTTTATACCAAGAGTGGTATCTTAAGGGCAAGCAAGCGAGAGGACTGGATTCAGCTCGACTTCCCTCTGGAAGAAGAGGAGGAGGTGGACCCTCCGCCAGAGTTGGTTCGGGGATTGAATGTGCCCCTTTTGTATGTTGGCAGAAATCGCATGGACTATCTCGTAGAAGTTGAGTCAGAGACGGTCTTACAGAACCTGAGCCCTAATCTAGAAACCTTAGCTAAGCTGGGAGATAGGGGGGTTATGGTGACATCTCAGGCCGACAGCGACGAGTATGACTTCGTCTCACGTTTCTTTGCTCCAACCTTGGGCATCCCTGAGGACCCAGTGACAGGGTCAGCGCACTGTTGCTTAGGACCTTACTGGAAACGAAGACTGGGTAGAGATGAGTTTGTCGCCTACCAAGCATCAAAGCGAGGTGGCGTTTTGAGAGTCGAAGTTAAGGATCGTATCTATCTGCACGGGCAGGCTAGGACGGTCTTTTGCGGAGAATTGCACTGCAGCTGAAGGCTGGTATCCTGAAAAAAGCGAAAAAAAGGAGGAACTGGGGGAAAAGGGAGAGAAGTTAACGATTAGTAATGGACCTCGTGATAAGGCGGACAACGGCGGGGGATGGGACCTGCTTTCCTTGTTCTTTGACACGGACCAAATGACACGACCTCGTTAGGGAATCTATGGCGTTCTGTTTGTGTTGGGTGCTCCCAGCGTCGTAAGTTGCTGGTGGAGCATCTTTTTTGTCATACAGTCTGGAAAGGTTGGGTGGTTGTGAACATACTCGTTGAGCTTGCGAAGGAAAATACCAAGGCGGTAACTCCCATCGCCATAGTGGTCCTGATCTTAAATTTGACTCTAGTACCCCTAGGGTTTCCCCTAGTCCTGCGCTTTTTCGTGGGAGCGATTTTGACTATTATTGGCTTATCCCTCTTCCTTCTTGGCGTAGAAATCGGAATTACCCCCATGGGTAGCTTAACTGGTTCTTCTCTTGTCAAGACGAATTCTCTCCCTTTGGTTCTTTTGGGAGGGCTTACACTTGGTTTCTTCATTTCCATTGCGGAACCGGGTCTGATGGTATTGGCTCAGCAAATCGATTTTGTTACTTTACACGCCATCCCCTCGTTCACCCTCTTGGCCGTGGTGTCCATAGGTTTGGCAATAATGGTGGCCTTGGGTTTTCTGCGAGTGTTTTTTAACATCCCTCTCAAGGTGTTTTTGCTGGTATGCTATATTGTCATCTTTGTCCTAGCCTTTTTCACGCAACCGGAGTTTTTGGCCATTGCCTTTGATGCATCTGGCGCCACCACAGGGATATTGGCGGTACCCTTCCTCCTGGCCTTAGCAGTGGGGATCTCACGCTTGCGCAAAGATAGTAAAGCGTCGGAGGAGGATAGCTTTGGGCTGGTGGCCATTGCCTCAGCAGGGGCTATCATGGCCGTTATGGTGTTGAATATCATCATTGGCACACAAGAATATTCTGTAGCCAGCCTAGAGCCTATCCAACTGGACAGTGTGGAAATCTTCCGCCCTTTTCTAGGCTTCATTTGGAGTTCCGTGCGGGAGAGTTTCATCAGTCTCCTTCCTTTGACAGTCGCTTTGTTTTTTCTGCAAAAAGTGTTGTTCAGAGTTGACCAAAAGCAGTTTGTCCGTATGGTCAAAGGATTCATCTACGCATTTATCGGAATGGTTATTTTTTTCGTAGGAGTGAACGGCGGATTCATGGAGATCAGCGCTGAACTAGGTCTGCGACTGGCTTCATTGGACAACAAGTTTTGGCTTGTGCTAACGGCATTTGTGATTGGCTTTTTTACGATTTTGGCAGAACCTGCGGTTTTTGTCCTGACACATCAGATCGAGGATGTAACAAGTGGGTACGTTAAACGACGGGCGGTTGGTGCCGCCCTCTCCATCGGGGTGGGTTTGGCCGTGGCCTTGGCAAGCGTTCGCATATTGGTGCCGTCGCTGCAGTTATGGCATGTTTTGCTGCCGGGATACATCATTGCCATTAGCATGATGCGTTTTGTACCTACTTTGTTTGTGGGGATAGCCTTTGACGCGGGTGGCGTTGCTACGGGTCCCATGACGGCTACGTTTATCTTGGCTTTTGTGCAAGGTGCGGCCAGTGCCTTTCCTGGAGCAAACCTGCTGCGCGACGGCTTTGGCATGATCGCCTTAGTGGCTATGGCCCCCATCCTCACCCTACAGGTTCTTGGCTTTATATTTCAGGCTAGATCCCAGAAACAAGGAGTTGGTAGTGATGCACAATCCTAAGTCGAAAGGAAAACGGTATGAGCTGATCTGTGTGATCGTGAACTTTGGTTTGGGAAGCAAAACACTGAGTGTGGCCAGAAAGAATGGTGTATCAGGGGGCACAATCATGTTGGGGCGAGGCACGGTGGAGAACCGTTGGCTGAGGCTCCTCGAGTTGACCGATATTCGCAAAGAGATCGTGTTAATGGTGAGCGAAGAGTCCATCACGCATGCAGCCCTTGAAGCCATCGATCACAAGCTCAGTCTCAGTAAACCTAACCATGGTATTGCTTTTACCATGCCCCTCGCAGCAGTCATGGGCATGGCGGGCGAGGAATCTACGTTGAATGTCCAAGATGGAGGTAAGTTTAGCATGTATAGGGCGATTTTTGTGGTAGTGGATAAGGGCAAAGCAGAAAATGTGATGGATATTGCGAGGGAAGCTGGGGCCAGGGGAGGAACGATCATCAACGCTCGGGGCTCAGGGATTCATGAAACGGCAACCTTTCTGAATATGGAGATCGAACCGGAGAAAGAAATCGTATTGATGCTTACTCTCACGTCCATGACCGACGATATCGTCGCGGCCATAAGGGATAACCTAAGAATCGACGAGCCGGGTCAAG
>DUPN01000016.1 GCA_012838305.1 Bacillota bacterium
CGATAGTCCCGTTCTAAGATCATCTCTGCTTTACGCCTGTTCGACATGGTGTTCGCCTCCACTTCGCAACCTCATATTTACCATCTATTTCTAAAAACGCTCCAAGTGAAGTATTCTTTACATTCCCGCAATATCCTCTCTCATTCCTGGGGGCGGATCCAGACCAACATCTCTCCAGATTCTCGGTTGTCCCAGAGATAATAGGGGATGGCTTTGACTTCCACCGGTCTTTTCTGCGGTGCCTGTACCGAATATAGATCGCCGTCCCTTTGTTCCAGGCGATATGCCTGCACCAGGATGACAGGGACATGGAGCTTCGGATCCCGTGCCACGCGGAAGATGGGACGTTCGGGCAGAACGATCGCGGACAAATTGGGCCCATTATCCACCTCCTCCAGGCAGTAAACAACAGGGCCCCTCTGCAGCGCCACTCGGCCAACTGCCTCCCGCACCTTCGGATGGGCATAGACCCTTTCCACGGGCAAGGGGAAGTCGAGCTCGACTTGGTCACCCTCTTGCCATCTTCTGGTCAAAGCCAAGTAACCTTTGTTGACCTTTGCATCGGAAACTACTTCCCCGTTCAGTTTGACTTTAGGGTCCTTACACCAGGCGGGAAGGCGGAGATGCAAGCTAAAATCCGTTGCCTGCTCCATGGAGAGATCGATCTGCACCTCCCCGCTCCAGGGGTATTCTGTCCTTTGACTCAGTACGACTCTGTGTTCACCGACTGCAAAATCCACGTCGCTCTCGGCAAAGAAATGAACATGGAGTCCATCCTTGCTGCGCGTATAGATGGATTGATGGATAGAGGTGAGGAGCCTGGCTAAATTCGGAGGACAGCAGGCGCAGGTAAACCAACCCTGCCGAGTGGGTTTGACATGCCGCTGATCCCAGCGAGTCTCAGTTAAGGCGGGCGTAACCTCCAGGGGATTGACATAAAAGAACCGATCGCCTTCCAAAGACATGCCGCTGAGAATTCCATTGTAGAGGGCCCGTTCCATCACATCAGCATACTTGCTGTGAGGATCAATCTGCAGCATGCGCTGACCCCAAAAGAAGAGCCCGATGGCCGCGCAGGTTTCGGCATAGGCAGTATCGCTGGGGAGATCGTAGTCCATGGTGAAGCCCTCGCCATGCTCCTGGGAGCCAATTCCTCCCGTAACATACATGCGGCAGTGCACTGTGTTTTCCCACAGGTTATCACACACCTGGAAAAGCTCGTGATCTTCGGTTTCCCTGGCCAAATCAGCGGCAGCCGCAAACAAATACATGGCTCTGACCGAGTGCCCTTCCGCGGTTTTCTGCTGCCGCAGCGGAAGATGGGACTGGTTGTAGCGATGCCCCCACTGAGCCCAGTGACTGGGTTCATCGCCCCTCTTTGCGGCTTCAAGCTGGAAATAGTGGGGCTTTTGTCCCCTTTGTTCCACAAAGTACTGGGCTAAGCGGAGATGCTTCTGATCCTGGGTCACTCCATACAGCCGTACCAAAGCAAGCTCGATCTCTTCGTGGCCCGGATAGCCCTGCAGTTTGTGGGGTTCCGAACCGAAGACTGAATCGATATGATCCACCAGTTTGCACACAACATGAAGGAGTCTATCCTTACCCGTTGCTTCGTAATAGGCTACAGCTGCTTCGATAAAATGTCCCGCACAGTACAGTTCATGATTGTCGGCAAGGTTTGTCCAGCGATTTTCCGGCTCCACAATCGTATAATACGAGTTCAAATAACCGTCTGGCTGCTGGGCCCGGGCCACCAGATCAATCAGGTCATCGGCCCTTTTTTCCCATTCTGGATCGGGATGTGTGGCCAGGCGATAGGCCATCGCTTCCAGCCACTTGGCCACATCGCTGTCCTGGAATACCATTCCGTGATACTCTCCCCTTTCCTCACCGGCGGCGATCCGCAGATTCCTGACGGCTGAACTCGGCTCCACACCTGGAAGGCGATCATGCAGCGCCTCCCACTGGTAGGGCAGCATCTTCTCCCTCACCACCCTGGCACCTTCTGCCAGCAAGCCTGCTCGCAGCACCGTGTTTTTGCATGTTGTAAATTCCCGTTGATTCAGAGCCATACTCCCTCTCCTCCAGTTTATGTGGCCTTGGGGCCGCATGATTTCCTAATGATGAGTTCACAGGGGACATAGGTGGAGTCCACCAGGGTCTCTCCTTTCTCCAGGCTGTCGATGAGCATCTTGGCGCAGCGGACCCAAAACCGGCCATCGCTCGATTAACAATGGCTTCTGTTTTTCTTAGCACTTTCCTTCAACTTTGGGAAGTTATAAATGAAGCAGGTAAATCCATGTCTTCTAAAGGAAGCAGATCATCTACATAGAATACTCCAAGCAAAGTCAATTCCATCCAGCCTTTTCATCGGTCCGATCATCTTTTTAGTTTACTCCTGCAAACGGAACTTACATCTTCAATTGACCAGCAAGCAGCCATGGCCCTATGGCAGCAATATCAGGCTCACCCTTGACTTCCCGTGATATAATACAACCAAGCTTTGTAAGGAGGGTAAAGATGAAAATCATCATTATCGGTGATGGCAAAGTCGGTTACAACCTAGCCGAGAACCTCTCCAAAGAAGACAATGACGTGGTCATTATTGATAAA
>DUPN01000102.1 GCA_012838305.1 Bacillota bacterium
CTTGATCGAGGATTTTGATGAGATTCGGGCCAAACTGCAGCCCCTGAAGGATCTAGGGCTCACGATTGCCCTCGATGACTTTGGAACAGGTTACTCCGCCCTGTCCCGCATGGGTGAACTACCCGTTGATGTCATTAAGATCGACAAGAGCTTCATTGACAAGATCTTAGTTCAGGACAACCAGCGACAGATCATCCAAGAGCTAATCGCCATGTGTCACAAACTTGGATTGATCGTGGTGGCCGAGGGTGTGGAACACGAAGAACAGCGCCAGTATCTGCTGGAAGCAGGCTGCGATCTGATGCAGGGCTATCTCTACAGTAAGCCTGTAATCGAAGAACTGGCCCTGCAAAAGCTAAGGTCGGACCCCCTTAGAACCGATGAGAGGACTTGATGGATCTAGGAACTGCAATTGATTGTTGGCGGCCGGCTCCTGTGTTTGGACTGCTCTTGCGAATGCTCAAATTTCGGGGGAATAATCCTCAAGGAGCGCCCTTCGGGATACTGGCTACGTTCAGTTGTCTAAATGGGACGGAATGGCGCTAATTGGCCCACAAGGGATGGTCCTGGTCACAGCACAAAACTACTAAGTCCAGCACCGTGCCTCCATGTACGCACAAACGGAAGAGCGGAAAGGGCAGTGTCTGATGGATGGCTTTTCGATTGTTAAACCCACCAATAAGGATTTAGAATCGGGCTACGATCTCTTCCAAAGAACGGTAAGGGACGCTTTCGAACAGGAAGGCTTAGGAGACTTGGAAGCCGAGATCGCAGCAGAAATTGAGTGCAAACAGACCCTGCTTCGCTGTGCTCTGGAGAATCCAGAGCCCGATGTCCATTTTCTTGTAGCGAAAATTGACGATACTGTGATCGGGACAGTCTCCTACGGGCCCTGCGGAAAGGACATTAGGAGATGTACGAAAAACCAGCTCAAAGAAATAGGTGAGCTGGGTAGCCTTTACGTACTGCCTGAGTACCAAGGCCGAGGGGTGGGCTCTGCTTTGATTGAGGCGATGATCAGGTACCTTCACGAATTGGGGATCGAGTATTTTTGCCTGGATAGCGGCTACAAGCATGCACAAGGGAAGTGGTTAAGAAAATTCGGCGCGCCTTTCATAGTTGCCAAAGACTACTGGGGTCAGGGCGGAGACCACATAGTCTGGCTTTGTAAGGTCGCGGAATACATCAAAACACCTGCTCCGGGACTCTCATAGGAACAATGCATTCAAGAACCCCGTGAGGGGTTTTTTGTATTTCGTGGGCCAATGCAGCGAAGTTCAGTGCGCACTCTGCTTTCTATTCAAAATAGGGAGGCCGGATCTAACTCCAGCCCCTCAAAGACGGCTGACCGCAGTGCTTCGCCTTTCTTGATCCACCTGATGTTTTCTGGCTCCCTTCTTTCGTTAAACGCATACTGCGCAATCGTCTCTTCTTCGGGGTCCACGATCCAATACTCTTGAATTCCACTCCTTCGATACAACTCGAGTTTGGTGATTAGATCTCTGCCTTTTGTAGAAGGGGAGAGGACTTCCACGATTAGGCTGGGTGTTCCTTCATACCTCCCATCGTCGGTGACATTCTCGGGATCACAGATGACGACAATGTCTGGCTGGACCACATTGGGATCTTCACTGAACTTGGTGGCCCAGCCGTACAGACGAATATCGAGTGGGGCTGTTAATGCCTGGCAGGGTCCGTCAGCCAAAAAGGTCTGCAAGTGTATGGATACATCCCTTACAATCACCTGATGCTGAAAGCTGGGCGACGATAGCAAATAGATCTCTCCCCCGATCAGTTCATAGCGCTGGTCAGAGTGCTCTACCAAATCCAGATATGCTTCATATCTGATTTGGGAACGCACACTGGGCTTATCCTTTGCTTCGTGAACGAAGTAGTCGCTGGGATCAGTATAGGCGGTAACTTTGGCCACACTCTTGCCATTCTTTGTGATGATAATCGGTTCTTTGTCCAGCAAGGCCAGGTACTTCCCTACCGCATTTTGAAAATCTGTCGAGCTCACCTTCATCCAAATCGCCACCCTTCTAGCTAATATTATATTGAGGATGTAGCTAGAGAACAAGAAAAATAGCTAACGTGGTTTGGGCAGACATCTTTGCTCTGGTTGCTTTTTTTGGACAAAAGACTTAATCCAGACCTTGCTCATGGGCTCTTCGTCGACGACATCTTGGATGGGACTCGTCAGCGGATTGTGTTGGCTTCGCCTAGGGGCCATGGGTTCGGTCGCAGGAGAACGGTCGCCCGATAGCGAATCTTGGCTCACGGCGGAGTTAGTGCTGTAACAGAACTCCTTCTATTGGAGATAGGACATGGTAAAAGACCGGAATTTTTACTTGACGATGTTGAAGATTGCTATACCCATTGCACTGCAGTCATTTCTTAGTTTTCTTGTGGTCATAGCGGATGATATTATGGTTTCGTCTACAGCACAGGGGTTATCGGCCCAGGCAGCTGTGGCCCAGGTGAACAGCATCACAGCTCTCTTTACTGCTGCTCTGACCGGGTTAGTTGGGGGCTCTTCCGTACTGATCGCGCAATATTGGGGCAGGCAGGACATGGAGCGGATTAAGCGCATCTTTGCTGTAGTGTTGTGGATCTGTGTCTCCTTATCACTTCTGGTGGTCGCTGTGATGAAGCTGTTCCCCACGGCGATTGTGGGGTTGGTGATCAATCGAGGCGATGTCCAGATAACGAATTTGGCCCTATCCTATGTTGGCATCATCTGCTTCTCGTATATTCCCTATGCAGTATCCGCCGCCTTAGTTGGTATGCTGCGTACAGTGGAAGTGGTGCGGATTACGATGTATGCTGCGCTCACCACATTAATTGTCAATATCGGCCTCAATTACATTCTCATTTTTGGAAAACTCGGCTTTCCCGCCCTAGGGGTCAACGGCGCCGCCATTGCTACTCTGTTTGCCCGGATTAGTGAGATGATTTTCGTCGGTGTCTATACTTTTCGGGTCCAGAGGAGAATCGATCTCAAGGTTAAAGACTTCCTGGTGATCGACAGGGCTATGCTTAAAGACTATGGTTTCTATGGTCTTCCCGTGGGCGTCACAGATGCTCAATGGGCTTTGATAGGCATGCTCAAAGCGGCGATCATTGGCCAGATGGGCGGAGTGTTTATGGCCGCCAACAGTATTGCCAATTCCATGGCCAATCTGGGCACACTTTTTACCTTTGGGCTCGCAGGAGGTGC
>DUPN01000103.1 GCA_012838305.1 Bacillota bacterium
ATGAACACTGCAAGGAGCGAAATCATCCACCAATTTCTTTGCATTATCCTTCCTCCAGTCCCTTATTTAAACAGAAGATTCTTACAGTGCTCACAACGGTCGTTACCAATCGGGTTCCTCCTCCGGCAGACGTTACAGTAGATCACCTCATCCTTAGATTTATCATACTTCTCAATTGTCGCCAGGGCGGGATGATAGCGAACACGGTCACCGATATCTAGGTAGTCATACATGTCTCGATCCCATTTGCGCCCTGCGATCCGCTTTGTTTTGCCCCGATCCGTCTTAATCAACACGATGTACTCCATATATGATGGACTCGTGTTTTCGTTGTTCTCATAGCGCCTTTTCTCCAGCTTTTTCACAACGACGCCATTCCAAGCTCGCTGTTTCATGTTGGCGAAACGCCACAGGTTGATGATCAGGACCAAAAGACCCAAGACTGCACCTATGATGATCGCCTCATTGAGGGGCATTTCATCGCTGAACAGACCCGCAACAAGAAAACCTATCGGAAACAGCAGAGTGAGAACCAGGGCCAAGCCCAGGGACGATCTTTTGTTCTTTTTGATGGTTTCCAACATTTCCGGGGAATCGGCAACACGGGACCAGCCGACCAAGGGGCGCTCCTCCTCATGCATGTGATCACTCTCCGTTTCTCGATTACTTCCGCCTCACTTACTTCTCAACAGCATGACCAATCCCACGGATCCAAAAGCGGTAATGACGCAGTGAAGTACTCCCGCTACGCCCAACACGTCAAAATCAACAAGATGGGTTGGGTTGTTCCCCCTAATGAAGAATTGTAGGTAACGGATGCGTTCGATATGCCTCTCCCCTCCTTCAGGCTCGCCCACACTTCATCACTCTGGTAAGTAGAATGACCCTTGTACTCCCTTCCGCCCACTGAAAAGCGATAGCCTTTGTACAGTTCGAGATGCATTAGTGGGTGCACGGCTGTCGTCCAGACGGGTGCTGTAGCTGGTCAGCGTTCCAACGGTGGTCTGGCCGAACAAGCCCAGCGCTAGAATGCTCACACTGTTGTATACAGCATAGAACAGGCACATTGCGGGATTGATTCGCCCAGTCCTCGCCTTAGCGCGCTTCTTCACCAGCCTTAGACCCCTTCCACTAGCTCTATCATAAGATTAACGCTCCAGAGTGGATATGCCATCACCTTTTCGGTTGATAAAATAAAAAACGCCCTCATACTTTGGTATGAGAGGCATGATTCTTCGGCACAGTAATTCAGTTCCCCTGGGCTACCTACGCCGTACTTGGAACATACACTTCGAATATGGGTTTTCAGTGATAAACGGCATTTCCGCCATCTGGCCCTTGGACTTGCCATCTCGTAATGCCTCTAATCCTTCCTGCGTTCTATCTCTCAGAGATCCAAGGTGGCACTCCCGGTGCCCCGTTACACTGGCGCTGTCCTTATGGATTGACACCACTTCCCGCAAGCAGAACTGAGACTTTCCGCCGGCGTCACTGCTGGCATCACGTTCCAGCCCTATTTTCCGCAGCTAGACAAAGACTGAACAGGATTTCGACACCGACCATCACCAAAGCGAGCACATAGGGCTCGAAGTAGATCCCGACTAGCAGTGCCAGGAAGGGAATTGCGATGGCAAATACCATGTAGGACTTCGATTTGTAGAGCCAGCTGTACGGCAGCAGATGCGCGCCGAAAACCATGGCCATAATCATCAGCATCTTTTCCGGAACAGCGGAAAACACCCACATGGCAATCAACAGGTAGGGTATTTGGCCTACCGAGAGGAGCACCCCTAAACTCGTGAGGGGGTTTTCTTTGTTTCTGAAGTCAACCTTGATCAGTCTAGATATCAGGAAGGCCAAAGGCATCAGGGGTGCAGTAGCATAAAAGGTGAACAGGTTCTTGGTCAGAATTGGCCATGGCGTCACATGGATCATCAGCATCAGCAGCCAGATAAGGATTGAAGCTAAAATGAAGTGTAATCCCTTCTTCTGCTTTACGGCGCAATCATTGCGGAGCTCCTCTAAGACCATTTCCAGCCCTCCATGGTTTCCAGATTTGGTATCCCTTCGTCAAGCCTAATATGGACTAAGCTTTAGGGCGATTCGCCAAGGATGATAATGGAATTGTACTCTGTCATGGCTAGCTGGTCCCCTTGTGGTGACCAGGCCAGGGTCTGCAGACCGAGCATTTGGCCGGGATAGGTATAGAGGACTTCCCCGCTGCTCACATCCCAGATGTGGACAGTACCAGTATGACTTCCCCCTGCCAGATAACGGCCGCAAGGGGACCACTCCACAACGGTAACTAAACTTTCACCACCAGCCAAGGTGCCTACGATCTGATCGGTTTCTAGATCCCAAATGAAGACTTCCCGATCATAGCCAGAGCTGGCTAAAAGCTTGCCATCAGGCGACCAGGCCAGCGACTGTACCCAATCAGTGTGCCCTGTAAGTTTCTTGACCGCCTCCCCTGTTACGCCGCTATAAACATGAATGGCCTGATCATAGCCGCCAAAGGCGACCTGATCACTGTGGGGAGACCAGGCAACAGTCGTAATCCATCCGGGGTTTTGTATACCCAGTAACTGGGTGCCCTCTGGCACATCCCAAATCGCCACGGTCTTATCCCAACTGGCGCTGGCAAGCCTCCTACCGTTAGGAGCCCAGCTTAGAGAAAGAACGATGTCTTCATGGCTAACAGACTTCATCCCAACAGCAAATTCAAAGCCCCTTTCATGTAGAAAAGGTCGTTTGATACGTTCAGTGAAAGCACCAAGGTATTCGCCTTCGGCCACGTTCCAAACACGCACAAGATAATCATGCCCACCGCTGGCGAGGTAAGTGCCATCTGGTGACCAAGCCAAATCCTCCATGGACCCGCTATGGCCAGGATGCAGCTGAAGCTGTTCTTTTCTGGCATCGAGATCCCAGATCCGCACAATCCTGTCGTCCCCTCCCGAGGCCAAATAGTCTCCCTGAGGTGACCAGGATAATGCCTTAACAGCACGGGTATGACCTGAAATTCGCAAGACACTCTCCCCGGAATCCGCCGACCAGAGATCAATAATGCCTTTGTAACCGCCACTGGCCAGCAGGTGTGATTGGCTGCCCCAATCAAGCGCAAGGATTTGATGGCCCGTGTTGATACTCTGCACCAGCTTCTGCCCGTCCCAATCCCACACCTGGATCAGTCTGTCTGTACTTGCAGCCAAATAACGAGCATCAAAAGACCAGCTTAAGGCAGCAGCTTCGCCTCGGAACGTCCCAAGATGAACCCTCTCCCCTGTTTCTCGGTTAAGAACCTCCAAAGCGCCGCTTTTTAGAACCATGGCTACGAAAGGCCCCTTTGGCGCAGCGGATAGAGACATAATACTCTCCCTTGTCTCAAAGGCAGCACTCAGTTCCCCCTGATCAACCTGAAAAAGGCTTAGGCTTGCATCATCGCCGCCGCTAAACAAGAATCTGCCATCTGCGGACCAAGCGACCGCCCTCACCCAGCTTTCGCCAGCAAACGACATTCGTTCAGTTCCTGTGGAAAAATCCCAAATCCTAACCGTATGATCCCAGCTAGAACTGGCAAGTGTTGTTCCGTGAGGCGACCAGGCCAAATCAGTGATAATGTCAGTGTGACCTAACAATGTCTTAATCTCCAGACCCCTCTGCCAGTCCCAGATCGTAATCTTGCCATCCCGGCCGCCGCTGGCTAGGTAGTGGCCGTCGGGAGAAAAGGCAATAACCTTGACGGCACCTGTGTGACCGTACAATGTTCGCACGAGTTGTCCATCCTCTGTTCTCCAAATCCTGATTGTTCGATCATTGCTGCCGCTGGCTACATAGTGATCGTCTGCCGAAAACGCAATCGCTTCGACCCAATCCAAGTGGCTGGCAAAAGAAAATTGAGCTCCCCAATTGGCAAAATCAGGCTCTGCCCAGGGTGAGGCCACAAATTTCAACTCCTGGTCTTCGCCTACTACCCGCTTTTCCGGGACAAAACTGTAACCGGTCTTCCGGGGAATCATCTCCGCTCCGCTTGAAGCAGCAGCCTCGAAAGACCCTGCTGCATCTGTTACCACTTGTGCGCTCGTTTCATCAATGATAAAGAGGCTGACACCGGCCAAACCCGATGCAGGATCTTCCGCCAAGACAACGGCCCCGGAGATAATGCTTGCCTCAGGCTCCGCCTTCCTCTGATCGCAGCCGCTGGCGAGCAAGCCAAGCAAAATCAGACTCAAGATCAAGGAAAGGCACCTAGACCTTCTGATCATATCTTCCTATCCCCCTCCGTTGTCTTGTCTTCTCTAGACTACTACGTCAGAAACACACAGAATCCTTTTATGCTAGATCAAACAAGCATCACGCCGGTTCCTTTCTAGGCGAAAACGGTCTGCAAAACCGGGAAGCTGTCCGTGACAGCCAAAAGCTGCTGTAAGAGACGACTATGCCAGCGCGCCTGCTGACATAGTTCCTAAATATGTACCGCAGACTTGGGACTATTTGCCACGGCGGAAAAAACGCTTCTAAGAACGGTCAGCGGATCAAAGAAACTGACGATAATGGAACGCACCAAATTCAGCTTTTCGTGCAGGGTCTCCTAACTGGGA
>DUPN01000104.1 GCA_012838305.1 Bacillota bacterium
TATTCCCTGCATCGCCTGTTCTACGGCTTGATCCACTGTCCCCATGATGGTACCGAGCAGCTCATCATCCTCATTCGCTGCGGCGACCTGTCCGAGAATGCAACTCCCCGACAAAAACGCGGCGAGAGCCAAGAACCAAATCAGACCTATAAGCCCACTCTGTTTCCTTTTCATTTCACTGTCTCCTCTCTCACACCTAATTGGGAACAATGGGCTTTCTGCTGAGCTGCCCGCTGAACTGCCGCCGGAGTCCGAGATCCACCAGATTGATCTGTACGTTTCCGCTAGAGCCAATCGTCAACTTGAAGTTAATGGGGCCACCGCTGGTCATTGTGGGCCCCTGAAGGTTGATTCCCACCCCCGATGCATCCAGAGAGGACCCGCCGGCCGTTCCGAAACCCACAAATCTTGCACTTCCCAGGGCCATCCCGGCGTATTTCACTAGAGGCACAATGCCCGGCTCGCCGGGTTTAGAGGCGAAGTCCGTATACTTGTTCCGATCATAGGCCTCTACCTGAATGGACAGATCGTCCGCCTGGTACTGGCCTCCGATCTGAACAAGCAATTTCACCAAGTACCCTCCCGCTGCACCCAATATCTGCTCTGATAACTCACTGGTATCGGCCTCGAATTTAAAAGTCGCCGTTCCCTCATACTCTCCCCTAGAGGTCCTTCCGCCCACTTTTACGGCTTGGAGGTCCAGTGTGTAAACAAGCTTGATGGGAAAATCCGGATCGCTCGCATCCTGGGTGATGGAATCATGGACGCGAATGGTCCAGATGAACTCATCGATTTCCGGAAGACGCTCCACAGGCAGATCGAGATCCGAGTCATGCTCAACCGGAATTTCGTCATCTCCAGCGATATCAAAAGGCTGATCGGATGGCGCATCCGGCGGAGTATCTGGCGGAAAGTCCGGCGCGTCCGGTGGGGTTGGCTGAGGGTCCGTGGGATAGAGAAGTGTAGGTCCAGCCTCCACTACCACAACCCTGAAGAAAGCTCTTTGGCTGGAATCCCTTACAGAAAATACTTCTACACTTGTCTCGCCCACAGACAAGGCAGTTATGTATCCACCTGGCGATACAGTGACAATCTGGGGGTTGTCACTCACCCACTGCAGCTCAGAGCTTCGCACAGTTCCCGAGGCATCAGAGACGTGTAGAGATACGCTGGCCCCTATAGGAAGCTCCACCAGCGCTGGAAAGATGCGGAGCTTGGCCAAACCAACGTCTCCCGCGGCACAGAAAATTAGGATCGCAACGAGAACTGCCAGACTCGCCTGGACGAGCTGCTTGTTCCTGGAGAACGTCCACCCGTTCCGTTGAACTCCCATGAGAATTCCTCCCACTTCTTGAGATTTGGGGCGCAATGAAGATCACATGCACTGTATTACTATGGGAATCGGTGTCTAGGTCAAGAGCCACGCCCCCCTATAGATCATACTGACTATCACTCTTGGCGCGCCTTTCTAAACGACGATTTCTAGCACCCCAGGCCTACCGCTCGATTGTGCCAGGATCAATACCTCCATTGCCTGTGAATGCAGAAACGTGCACCTTTTGAGGAGAGGTTCGACAGCAGCCTTTCCTATTTCCTGCATATTTGGAAAATTTTTCTTGAGAAAGAAGGGGGTCGTACCCTGTGACTACCCAGTCACAGGGTACGACCCCCTTTCTTCACCCTACCAATTTTTTGGTTTCTTGATCATACAGGTTCAGATAGTCCTGATCGCAGGTGATCCACAGATCCTGATCAATGTGGACTACGGTCTCCCGTGCTTCTCGAATGATCAGGTCCGTATCACCTACAGAAGCATAGATAATCACACTGGAACCTGCAGGCAGAACCGCGTAGACGCGTCCCTTAAGTCCATGCTCCACAGGCTGTGAACTGACCGTCAAGTCTTCGGGGCGAATCCCCAGAATGTGCCGCCCCGCTCGGACCTGGCGATTCAGGAGGATGCTCTCACCTGTATCAAAGGTAAGCTTCGTAGCACCGTCCTTCGGCTCCACTCCCACTGGAAGCAGGTTCATTTGGGGATTCCCCATGAAGTCTGCCACAAAGAGGGTGGCCGGATTTTTGTACACCTGTTCCGGCCGATCATACTGTTCAATAATGCCTTCATTCATCACAGCGGTCTTGGTGGAGAGGGTCAAAGCCTCTTCCTGATCATGGGTCACATAGACCACGGTGACATTCATATCATTGTGCATGCGCTTGAGTTCTGCCCGCATCTGCATTCTGAGTTTGGCGTCCAAGTTGGACAAGGGTTCATCCATCAGCAGAATTTCCGGCTGGGCCGCCAACATCCTCGCTACAGCAACACGCTGTTGCTGCCCGCCGCTTAGTTCCGATGGATAGCGCTGCACATACTCTTCCATTTGCACGTTGGCCAAAGATTCCTTGACCCTCTTGCTGATCTCCGCCTTGCTCATGGTTCCTTCCAAACCAAAGGACACATTCTGAAACACGGTCATATGGGGCCAGAGGGCATAGGACTGAAAGATTAGGCCCACCTTGCGCTCCACAGCAGGAAGGTTAATTCCTCGTTTGGCGGAAAAGACCAGCCGATCATCGATCCAGATCTCGCCTTCATCGGGCTGCTCTAGACCGGCAATGATCCGCAGCGTCGTGGTCTTTCCACATCCAGAGGGACCCAGCAAAGTGGTGAAGTCCCGGTCCATAATGTCCAAGTCCATATTATCTATAACAGTGACGCCGGGAAACCTCTTGGTGATACCTTTCAGCACGATCTTCTTTTTCTCGCTCATGCTATTTCCCTCCAATTCCAGATGCTAAGTCGGTTTTTTGCCATTTGTTCACTGCCGCTGTCAAAATCAACACGGTGAGGATCAACAAAATGGTAATGGCGTAGGTGATCTGCTTGTTTCCCTCTTCTATGAAGCGGTAGGTAATGGACGTCAACACCCTGTTAGCCGGTGTAGCCAGCAAAATGTACAGACTCAGTTCGCGCATGGTGGTGATTAATACAATCAAAGCCCCCGCGATAAAACCGTTCTTAGTCAGGGGAAACATAATCCGCAGGAAACGTTTCCCCCAGGGTACACCTTGAATGATCGCTGCTTCCTCCAAGTCACCGGAGACTTGCAGCATAGAACTGACCCCGGACCTAGCCGTATAGGGGAGCTGCTTACCGATGGTCACCACAATCAAAAGGGCAAAGGTCCCGTACAGGCTGGGAATAAACCAGTTGGCTTTGGAGAAAAGAGCGAGGTAGATACTTCCAAAGACAATACTTGGAATGAGCATAGGGACAAAGGAGAGCTGCTCTAAGCTTTGGGACAGCCACTTACCCCGCTCCTTAACCACCACATAACCAATGGCCATACCCACAAGACCGGTGAGTATACCGCCGATGACCGCCAAGGACACACTATTTTTCAGTGCTCCTAAGACTTCAGCATGGCGCAACACGCCCGGTGCCCCATCGGCATAGGCCCTGCTGCTCTCGCCGATCCAATATTGGAGGGAAAAATTACTTAAGCTAAAATCCCCCATGTTCAGCATCACACTGGACCATCCAATCAAGACCAAGGGGAAAATGGCCACGACCACTAAAAAGACCAGAACAATGATGGTGATGGGAATCTTCCATTTGCCCAGTTTTACCGGGCTGTGTTTGCTCCCCTTACCACCAATAGTGGTAAAGCTCTTGCGGGACCCGATCAGTCTGTAGTTCAGTCCCAGTCCCACGAAGGACATGAACATGAGAATTATGGCCAAGATGTAGCCCTGGCTGTCCCGACCTGTTCCCAAGAAGGAATAGATCTGGGTGGAAATCAGGGTGTACCTTGCCGGCAGTCCCAAAATGGCCGGGGTCCCGAAGGTGCCAATGGAACGGGCGAAAGCGAGCAGGACCGCGGATGTTAAGGCTGGAAGCACGATGGGAAAGGTGATACGGCGCAAAATCTTCAACCTGCTGGCCCCCAACACTTCCCCCGATTCTTCGAGCTGCGAATCGATACTGCTGAGTGCACCGGATATTAACAGAAAAGCAAAGGGATAATAGTGCAGACCCATGGCGATAATGATGGGAACAGGCCCAAAGACCAACCACTCCGGTACCGTGATTCCCGTGAAATATTCCAAAAATCCCCTTGGCATATAGCTCTTGCTGTTTTGGAAAACCTGGACCCACGCTAAGGCAATGGTCCAGGACGGTAGAATGTAGGGTAGAACAGCCAAGTTTGAGATAAACTTGCGCATGGGTAGATCGGTCCTCGTAACCAGCCAAGCCAAAAGGCTTCCGATCACAGTGACCAACACCACTGTTCCAGCGGCCACAGTCAGCGTATTCAGCAGTGGATCCCAGAGGGCGGCCTTGGAGAGATTGCTGCCTAGAATCCGCTGCCAATGATACGTGGTGAACTGGCCCACGACAACATTCTCGTTTCGAATTCGTGTATCCGTCGGCTGCCAAGTGGCTGTCGTCCTGACTAATGTGATCAAGGGGGCCACAACCAGGTACGCTAGGATCACAAGTAGAATCACCCCCAAGACAAAGTGGGGGGATAAGAGCCGTTTCCCTCTCTTGCGAAACCAGATGGCGAACGGGCTGTAAGATACAGTGCTCTTTGCCTCGACTTCCGGCTTACCCATTCTCTAAACCTCCAAACCTTTAGACTTTCTGCGGGGCTGCGGCCAAGTGACCACAGCCCACAAATCTGTCAATCTAGTAAGCGTTAACCATCCACCAATCTTGTACATCGTTTGACTGTTCCCAAATGGCTTCGGGGTCCATTACCCAGAAATTGATCTCTTCCAGTTTCCAATTGATTTCTCCGAGCACTGGATGGGCGTGACCCACAGTAATATCTTGCCGAGCGGGCCAATTCCCTTCTTGGAACCATGGAGCCAAACCTAGACCACCTTGATCATCGCCATTGAGATACTTGATCATCAGTTTCGCCGCATTTGGATTGGGCGCTTTGTAAGCGATGTTCTGCAGACTGGGATAGATCATGCCCACTGCTGGCTTCAATTCCAGGAAGGGTTGATGACGGAGATCGCCCCTGGACTCATCACCGTAGTAGCGCATCTGGGAGTAAACCATACCGATGCCAATGGGCGGTTCAGCCATACTGGTATCACCTACGAGGTCGCCGACATCCCTATGGCCGCTATACAGTCTGACACCATTGTCGAGAATGCCTCTGAGGAGCTGGTATCCAGCATTCTCTTCCGTCAATTCAATGGGTTTACCAAAGAAGCGTTCATATTCTTCGGCCAATTGATCAGAATTGTCCACGATGGTGGTGATGAAGTCCAAAGTGGACGCATCCACAATCGGATCGACCATAGCGATCTTGCCGCGCCACTCGGGAAGAGTTAACTCCCACCAGCTCTCAATGGGCGGATCGCCGTAAACTGCGTCATTGTAGAAGACGCCCCGTGCCTCGTAGCGCTGGGCTGTGAGGGGTTCACGGAAGTTCTGGGGAATGACATCCTTCAGTTCAGGTGGATAGTAGGGGAACACCATGTGATTCGCAGCCAGCAAAAAGAGCTGTGATGGGTATCCCGAGGCGTGAATGATGTCGCAGTTGTAGATACCTGATAGCTGTTCTCTGTGTAGCTTGTTAATGGAATCGGTGGTTCCAAGGTGATAGACTTCGACCTCAATCCCGGGGTAAAGGGCCTCAAACTCATCCTTTACTTGAATTGTCCGGGACGAGCTGGTGTAGATGATAACCTTTCCTTCTGCCTTCGCTTTCTCATACACTGCATCCCAATCTTCCATTTCGGGAGCATAGGGATCTAAACCTACTGTTTTCAGCCACTCATCCACTTCCGCCGGGTAGTTTGCCAACACACTCCAAGACAGAACGAGAGTAAACACAACAGCCAATAGCACAGCAAACCTTGCTTGTTTCATCAGTATCCCTCCCTAGTTTAGATAGCAGGTTTACGAGTAACAATCTACTTCTTCACATCCCCCCTCTGGCAACCACGTCCAACAAGTCTCTTACAGATGGCAAGACAAGATCAGGTCGTCCTTCTCCCAGGGTCTCCGGTGACGTAAGATCGCCTTCAGACGCATTTCCGCTCAGTACAAGAATGGTGGTCATGCCCAGACGATTGCCTGCCACAATATCGATGGTAATGCTGTCGCCCACCATGGCGCACTCCGCAGGCTTCAGTCCCCTGTGCTCTGCGGCCAATTCCAAAAGAAGTGTGGCCGGTTTGCCCATATTGATATCCGGTCCCCGTCCCACCATAGAAGAAATGGCGGCTACAATGGCGCCGGCCCCTGGTTCCAATCCGCCCTGGCCCGGAACGGTAGGATCACAGTTTACCGCTACAAATTTTGCTCCATGGTTGATGGCCCTCAGAGCGGCCGTAAGCTTGGCGTAGGTTAGATAGCGGTCTTTACCCACCACCACAAAGTCCACCGCCTCGGGATCCACATCCTCTGCAGGCTGGGCATCAATTCCCTCCTTACGCAACTCCTCAAACAAACCTGGTGAACCAATTACACAAGCCCTCGCCTGTGATCTCTGCCTGGCAATAAACTGGCTGGTCTCCTCACTGGCTAGGAACAACTCTTGCTGATCAATCTCGATCCCGGCGTTTGCAAACTGCTCTACGCATTGTTCCCTCGACCTGGAACTGGTGTTGGATACAAAGAGCACATGTTTGCCTTTTTGGCGCAGTTCCTCCAGCAGCTCTTTGGCACCGGGTATGGCTTCACTCCCTAAAAGTAAGACCCCATCTATATCAAAGAGATAGCCCTTGATTTTCTTCAATTCGTCCGTCATTTCTTTCGATAACGCCGCGCGCATCATTACTAAACCCACCCCTTGCTTCATCATTTATACAGTACTTGGTAGCGCTGCCTGAGGTCGTCAAGTCGGCGCAAGCCTTGCACAGCTTCTTCGCCCTTCTTCCTCATCAATCCCAGAATCATAGCATCGATGAGGGCCGTAACCGGTCCTAGGGGCCTAAAAGTGTCCATAGGGCCACGCCGCACGGTCAGAACTTGTGTAGCCAGGGCATGCATCTTGGAGTTAAGCAGGTCCGTCACAAGAATAGACTTTCCGTTGCACTCATCCATGACTTCCAAGAGAGCCATAGCCTCAGAAGTAGGCCTCCGGAAAGCGAGGATCAAAGCCACATCGTCTTCTTTGGCCTGGAAAATGTGGTCGTAGAACCGACGGCCCGTCTGGGTAATGGGCTTGACCTGAAGTCCGAAACGGGAGAACCAGAACTGGGCGTGGTGGACAAGGGACCCTGGGGCACCTTCACCAAAAATGAAGAGTTGCCGGGCGCCCTCTATACTCGCAATTGCCTCTTGCAGATCGTCTTCGGACACATTTTCCAGCAACTGGTTTAGAAAGTGCGCGGTCTGTGCCGCCACCTCATAGAGGGTACCAGGGTTCTCTGTCGGCTCACTGACCATGGTGGCGACCCGCTCCGAGGAACGGACCACATGAAGCATCTGATCCTGAAGTTTCTCCCGTAGAGCCGGGTACCCATCAAATCCCAGGTTCTGGGCAAAGCGCACAACTGTGGCTTCACTCACCTCAAGACGCTCAGCCATTTTCAGGCTGGACATGAGGGCTGCCTCATAAGGGTTTTGCAGGATGAAGTCGGCCAAGCGCCTTTGGCTAGGGGTTAGTTCCTGATGCTGCTCGATCATGATCTCTTCAAGGGTTTGAACCACAGCTTCTCTCATTGGAATCACTCCGTTTATACAACCTAAACCTGCCGCATTTTTAAGAAACACGTTTTACCTATCCTTTATATTCAATGTACCTTGCACAAATCCTCCCTTGTGCAAGAAATATTTCACGGGTTGCAGGGTACGACCCCCAGAACGCGGAAAACCCCATCTCCAAACTGGAGATGGGGAGGGTCCGACCCTGTGACTAGGTGGTCATGGGGTACGACCCCAAATACTCTCGCACTACCCTGACGCTTTCGGCCGCTGCTTCCCAGCGTCCCACTTCGATCATGAGGACACCATCAAAACCGTGAGAGAGCATATTATCCAGGGTGTCCTTGACGTCAAGGACACCGCTGCCTAAAGCTACATGATCCTGTAAGATGGTCTTGCCGTCTTGGAGAGTCCATTCCACCGCGTCGTGGAAGTGGAACTCCCTGATCAAATCCTGGTAAGCATGAATCACCTTGGAGATATCGGCGCCTTCCAGGATCAGATGACCAATATCGCAACAAATTCCCGTTCCGAGTTCTCTGGCGATCTCGAAAGGCTGTTTCCATCCGCTCTTGATGTTTTCCAGCAAGAGCTTACCGGGGGGTGCTTCTTGAAGGATCTCGCGGATTCCCCTCTTAGCCTGTTCATACATGACGTTCACAATCTTCTGTTTGGTTTCCGGATCCATATGGGGTTTGGCTTCCACCTGTTTGAGCATCATCTCCGTCAGGTGCATTACATAGTGTTCCACTTCCAAGGCTTCTTCCAGCTGCGCAATGATCCTTTTATAACTGGCCACGCTGGCTTCGGCAATGGGTCGGCACAGGGAGGAGACATCCAAACCCCGGAAGGGAAGATGGACTGTGTAACCAACGTTCGAGGCTTTTTGGTAGTCCGCAAGAGCCTCGATGGTGCGCTCGGTAAAGAGTCTGGGGCAGATCACCATGAGGTTTGCTGGCAACTCAACCACGTCCGCGCCTAGCTCTCGGTGTGTCCGTTTCACCAGTTCAACCAGGGTGAGTTCATTCAATTCAGGGCGCGTGTTGAGAGCAATATGGTCCCCGCTAAAGACGTCAACCGTATTCACGCCTAATTTCATCTGTCGATCATCCTTTCTTTCAGGAGAGGTTTACTGTGGCCTGCGTAACCCACCAAACCCAAAATGGTGAGCAGAATTTGCTGCGGTCCAAAAAAGGCATTGTGGGGGTCAAACCATTCCTGTAGAGAATGAACCCCTCCAAACGCACCTGCACATCCTAGAGTGACGGAGGGAACACCGAGACTTAGAGGCACATTGGCGTCCGTCCCCTTCGGCCCTTGGGTGAAAGGCGTGATCCCCAATACCTTCCCGGCAGCAGCCGCGGTCTGTACAATGACTTGATCAACGCTTTGTCTGCCAGCAGGTCGATTCCCCACCCGCTCTGCGGTCACAGTCACTCCATCCGTTTCCCAACGACCGTTCTCATCCTCAGCGCCTTTTTGCACCAGCCGCACTACCTCAGCCTCCAATTCGCTTAGGCTTTGAGCCGAGGTGGAACGTAGATCCACCAGCATTTCCGCCTCCGCCGCCAGACTGTTCACGGAGCGTCCGCCCTGCACGACCCCTACGGTGAAGGTGGTCTTAGGGTCACTCGGAACCTGAAGATCGGCGATTTGGGCGATGGATCGTCCCAGGGCATGGACGGCACTGGGTTGTCCAAAATCATTGAAACTGTGTCCCCCCGGTCCATTGTATTTCACCCTGTACCTTGTGCTGCCTGTACACTCGTAAGTTACAAGACCGTGTAGACCCGGCTCCAAGGCAATAAAGCCATCAAGTTCCGGAAAATCTTGGCAGAAGGCCTTGACTCCCCGCAAATCACCAAGACCCTCTTCACAGACGGTGGCGCCGAAAATAATGTCGCCTGTTGCAGCCAGTTCGGCGTGGCTGAAGGCACGGAGTAATGTGAGAACCGTGGCCAGCCCACGGCTGTTATCGGCAATGCCGGGGCCGTGGATCTTTCCATCCACGATCTGAGGCGCAAGGAGGGTATCCACAGGGAAGACGGTGTCCAGGTGAGCAAAAACCGCAAGAGTCGGTCCTTGACCCGTTCCCCTCCATATCCCGTAGACATTACCCACAGCGTCGCGGGTTAGCTGATCCAAACCCAGCCCACCAAGGCGAGACAGATAGAACTCGCCCCTCTTTTCTTCGCCGAAGGTTGGGGCCGGAATGGCAGCTATCTCCATCTGCTGGCGCACCGTATTTTCATTATCCCCTTCCAAAAAACGCAGCGCGGAAGCCACCTGTGGATCCGAGACAAGAAGGCTCATAACCTCAAGAACGTCCTGGTTCGTTACGGGAATTTTCATTACAGACTACTCCCCTTTATTTTGCCATTTCTAGGATCGCAACAATATCCTCTGTATCCAGCGGAACAAAATTGCCCACCTTCAACGTCCCGTTCCCAGTACATTTTCTGGCCAGCTCCAGAAACCTTGCGTCGTCGATACCCAATTCACTCAAGCGGCCAGGGAGGTTGAGCCTCCGGAAGAAACCTGCCAGAGCTTGAATTCCCTCCTCCGCTTTGTCCAGCTGCCACACTCGCTTGGCAAACTGTTGAAAACGCTCCCTATCGTGTTCCAAAACATAGCGCATCCAAGCAGGCAGAAGCACAGCCAATCCTGCCCCGTGAGGCACATCATAGAGGCCGCTTAACTCGTGTTCGATGGAGTGACAAGCCCAATCGCCTAGGCGTCCCACATCCAAAAAACCATTGTGAGCCACGGTCCCGGCCCACATAATCTCGGCTCGAGCGCCATAGTTCTCCGGCTCCTCCAAAACCACTGGCAGATGAACAATGACGGAACGTAGCACCGCTTCACACAGACGGTCGGTCAAGTCCACTTCACGAACATTGGTGAAATAGCGTTCCAGAACATGGGCGATAATATCCGCACCTCCGCAGGCTGTCTGATAAGCAGGCAGAGTGAATGTCAGCTCAGGGTTCATGATGGCAAAACGGGGGATCACGTGTTCACTCCAAGCCAAACGTTTCAAATGCCCGTCCTCGTTGGTAAGAACGGTGCCGCCCCCTGCTTCACTTCCAGAAGCCGGAATCGTGAGCACGACGCCAAGGGGCAGTGCCCTTTGGGCCATGGCTTTACCAACAAAGAAATCCCAAACATCGCCTTGGTAGCCGACACCCATGGCCATGGCCTTGGCGGAGTCAATGACACTTCCTCCTCCGATGGCCAGAACTCCCTGCACTCCCTGACTTCGGCAAAGTTCAATCCCTTCCCGCACCAGTTGAAGCCTGGGATTGGGCAAAACACCGCCCAGTTCGACGACCTCAACGCCGGCGTCCCGGAGGGATCGGCATACTCGGTCCTTCAATCCACTCTTGATAATACTGGACTGCCCATAATGAAGCAGCACCTTTTCGCCCAACTGCTTTTTGGCGGCCTCTCCCACACCTTCCTCGGTCCCCCGACCGAAGAAAATCTGGGTGGGAGCGGAGAACACAAAATTCTGCATAGCAATTCCTCCCTGTAAACGTAGAGCAAACTAATTGGCTTTTCCCTCATCCCCCGTAAGTCCGTAAGGGCTGTCACTTGGCAAGCGAATCATCAGCCTTGGTCCGATCATTGCCGGGGCAGCGCAAAACAGATCAGAGCGAATCCCAAGAAGGAGACCCCGGCCAACAGTGTCCAAAGCAGACCAAAGGACAAGGCAGCTATCCCCCCGAGTAAAATGGCGCCACCAGACGAGCCAAGGTCAAAGCTGTTGTTGTAAAAAGAGACCGCTTGGGAGCGCTGAGCCAGGCTGGTGTGATCCATGACCAGCGCCATTAGAGCTGTGTTTAGCCCTCCAAATCCCAAACCAAAGAAGAGACCGGCCACAAGCAGCAAGGGAAATCCGGACAATTGCGTAAGAATGACAAGACCAATGACCACGAAGAGAAAGGCAGGGGCTGCCGCAATCTTGCGCCCCCAACGGTCCGACAGAACGCCCGCCCCATAGCCCCCTGCCATATACATCAGGGAAAAGACGGCAAAATAGGGGCCCAGCTCGCTGATTCCCCTGGAGGTGGCGTGGAGGGGCAAGAAAGAAGTGAGGGCCCCCAGCGCCATCGTGACCAAGAAAACAGCGAAGCTAGAAACGAGAACCCAGCGATTCCTAAGAACCTCCTGGAACAGTCCGGAAGTGGGATCCTCTGCTTCTACCTGCACCTGAGGCTCCCTCAGGAGGAAGTGACCTGGAATCATCAAAAGCCCCACCAGAGCCAGCCCAGCCAAAAAGGCGTTGTAGCCCAAACGATCGATCACTGCATAGCCCAAGGCGGGGGCGATGGCCATGGCCACTCCGCTCACGACTCCATACAGTCCAAAGAGCTGCCCGCGGTTGCTTTCGTCCGAGTAATCCGCAAGCAGCGTATAGCTGGCCGTCATAAAAGCCCCTAGACTCGCGGCATGATACATACGCACCAGGGCAAGATACCAGAATCCCAGATCGGGAAGATAGAGCAAGGGCCCCGTAATGGTGGTCAAGACGGCCACACCGAGGAGCCATTTTCGCCCTCGGCCCTCGGCGATTCGGGTCAAGTATATCCTTGAAGCCACGGCGCTAAGGGAAAAGAGACCGACTAAGATTCCTACTTGCTGTTCCGTCCCTCCCCTAGAAACGACGAAGAGGGGAAAAACGGTGAGCAGTGCATTGTATAAAGCAAAAAAAATGGCAGTATTGATCAAGAGCAGGCGAATATCACGTCGCCTATCCACAGGGCTCAACGCATCAACTCCTTTGTAGCTGGGTAGAGCTTCTTGTACGTATCGTAGATCTCTGCGTAAATGCGAGAGCTCCCCTGGGGGGAGAATTCTCGTTTGACTGCAACATTTTCCTGGACTAAATCTGCGATGGGCTTCTTTTCCGCCGCAAACGCCGCCAGAAGCAATCCACCAAGCAAAGCTCCGTCCGTTATCTGCAGCTGTTGGTAGGGTAGTCCGGTCACATCAGCCTTAATCTGATTCCAGACATCGACCCTCGATCCACCGCCTGTGGCTCGCACGATCGTTGGGGTCAGACCCCCGGGGAGAGACTCAATGCTGTGTCGGGTGGCCAAGGCGGTACCTTCCAAGACGGCCCGGAGAAAGTCGGCCCTGGTGTGGCTGGAGGTGATCCCAAAGAATACACCCTTGGCCTGCTCATCCCAAATGGGACTGCGCTCGCCAGAGAGATAAGGAAGAAAGATGAGTCCATTGGCCCCCGGCGGCGACTGCAGTACTTCATGTTCAATGCCTGCAAAATCCAGATCGGAACCGAAGGTATTCAGAAACCATTTCAAGGTTCCTCCCCCTACCGACATGGGCATAATGTACAAAGAACGCCCTGGGATCACATGGGCGCTTGCCCCTTTTGCCTCCTTGGATTCGTCGAGGCAGAGAGATAGGCAGGTGGATGTGCCAGTGGCTTCACCAAACTGTCCATCCTCGACCAGCCCTGCACCGAGGGCTTCACAGTAAGCGTCAATGCCTCCGGCCACCACAGGAATCCCGGGAACCAACCCGAAACGCCTCGACAAGTTGGATGTTCTCCCTACGATATCCCAGTTGTTGACCTGGCGGGGAAGCTTGTCCAGATCGATCTCCCTAACCTGGTTAGCACGGCTAAAGCGAGCTGCTGCCCGATCAATAGTCATTTCCCCGGTAAGGTGGTAGATCACAAAATCCTTAGGCTGCAAGAAAGCCTTGGTCCTGGCATAGATCTGCGGTTCCCTTTCCTTGATCCAGAGAATTTTGGGCTCGAAAAATGACGGATCAAAAAACTCCCCTAGCTCCTGGTTCAGGCGCTCCGCTTGGTCTAAAGCACGCCGATCCTGCCAGGTCAGGCAGGGAAGGAGAGCTTCGCCCTCCTTGTCCACGGGCACCAGGGAGGGTGAATGACTGCTGAGGGCAATGGCCTCAAGTTTCTCTGCTGCAATGTTAGAGCGTTTCAGCAGCCTAGTCACAGCAGTACAGAGGGCATTCAGCCACAGGGAAGGATCCTGCTCTGCGCGAAGTCCCTCCTGGGTCAGGGACAGAGGTACCTGGTCGATCCAATACTCAGTCCCTTTCATCAATGCTGCCTTAAGGCTTCCGGTGCCAATATCTATGGACAAATACATCTCTATCCCTCATTCACCAGCATCACCTTGAGGGCTTTTTGCTCTGCGGACAGTTTGATGCCCTGGGCCGCCTGCTCAAGGGGTAGTGTGTGTGTGACAATGCGCTCGGCATCAATGCGTCCCGCCGCCATTAGCTCCACCGCTTGACGGAATTGAACATGGGTAAAGCCAAAACTCCCCACGAGTGAAACCTGTTGATAATGAATCAGTCCAGGATCAACTGTAACCGTGCTGTCTTTGGGAAGGCCGCCAAACATGTTGATGACGCCGCCTGGAGCCACATAGGCTTGTGCTTCTTCCACCGCTTCGGCAAAGCCCACGCAAACCAAGACCGCCTGCGCCATAAGGCCATTGGTCTCCCGTTTTACCAGGGCCTTGAGGTTGTCTCTCTTAGGATTGACCGGGATGGCCCCAATCTCCCTGGCCTTACTGAGCCTCTCTTCGTTGAGCTCGCTCACAATCACCTTGCCCACACCCTGGGCCAAGGCAGCCTGCGCGGACAGAAGACCCATAGGGCCCGCACCGAGAATGAGAAGCGTATCACCGAGCTTGAGACGGCAGTCTTCCAGACCATTGAGCGTACAGGCCAAGGGTTCTGCCATGGCCCCGGCTGCGAAGCTCATACCCTCAGGAAGGCGCACTGTGCCCCGCTCCAACACTTCTTTGGGAACCGACACATACTGTGTAAATGCTCCGCCGCTCACGCCGCTCTTCTTGTAGCAGAGTTCAAACAAACCTCCCTGGCACATGGGGCAGAAACCACAAGGAACATAAGGCGCAACCGCAACCCGATCACCCGGGGCAAAATCCTTCACTTGGGAACCTACCTCCGCAACCACACCGGCAAACTCATGCCCGAGAATGCAGGGAGGTTCGAAGAAACGATGGCCCCGTAAAAAGGTCTTCACATCCGTGCCACAAACGCCGCTGGCCCGTACTTCCACCAAAATCCCGGCAGGGTCAATGGATGGACGTTCCACATCTTCTAAGGTCATTTTTCCTGGACCGTGATAGATTGCTGCTTTCACTTAGCACAACCCCCTCTCTCAATTTCCGTGTACGATTTTCGCGATTTTCCGTGTGTAAGCATGGGGATCTGGTGCCTGGAAGATATTGCGCCCAATGGCTACGCCCGCTGCTCCAGCTTGCAAAGCACCCTCAATGTTGGCGAAAACGTCGGCACTCTTTGGACCGCCTGCCATCACAATCGGAATGGGACAACTGGCGACGACATCGGCATACTCCACTCCGCAATAATATGTCTTAATCACATCAGCACCCAGCTCAAAGCCAAGGCGAGCACACACCCCGACCCACTCGGGTTCAAAGCTATGATCAAAGTCTGGCAAGAGTTCTGCCACGACTGGAATACCAAGACGATTGGCTTCCTCCACCACATAGCCTAGATTGGCCAGCATAGCATGTTCTTCTTGAGCACCAATGATCACCATAACACAGACAGCATCGGCTCCGAGACGGACGGCTTCTTCCACAGAACTAATCATGACATGATTGCTACCATCGGGGGAGAATTTGCTGGCGCCGCCGGTGATCCGCATGATCAGACCCACCTTACCCCCATAAACGTCCGCCGCCTCCCGGGCAAAACCAGGATTGACAATGATTGCATCGGCCCCTCCGGCCACAACTTTCCCCACAATGTCCCTGGGAACCTCCAGACCGGGCACAGGCCCCATGAAACCACCAAAGTCCAGAGCACTAATGACGGTCTTTCCATCGTCCTTGAAAATCCTCTTCAAACGTATTGCTTTTCCACTCATCAACACGCCCTCCTCTTATCTATAACTTGCATGATCTGCAGCACATACCCCTCCAAATCAATCTTATTGACAGCCTCAATCTCCCTCCACATGCTTTCCGGAAAGACGCTTACGCCATGAAAAGCACCAAGCAAAGAGCCAAGCAGTGCGGCGATTGTGTCTGTGTCGCCTCCAATATTGGCTGCAGCCACCAGCAGCTCCATGGGTTCTTCGGGTCGAGCAAAAAGAGCAAACACGACAGGAAGAATCTCATGGGGAACCATGTCTACACCTACATAATCATAGAGGGCGGCCGTGGCATTTTCCAGATCCTGTTCCGAGTTGGAAATGTCCAGAGCCCACCGTATCCGTTTGGAAATGGATGGACCTGGATATGGGTAGCCATAGTTTAGGCCTTGCTCGGCGCCTAGACAGGCTGCGTCGATCACTGTCTCCTTGTCACTACCCTCTCGGAAGCTCTCCACCAGCCCCGCTGCCATAGAGGCGGCACCGGAGATAGCTAGATTTGTACCATGGGTGGGCATACTTACCGTCGCTGCTACCTCCACGGTCTTCTCGGGATTATGCATACAAAAAAGGGCCACCGGGAGCATGCGCATGGCACCACCAATGGTCGTGCCAAAAAACCCGGTCTGCTCAGGGTTGTCACCGTCCAGGAGGCGCTGCAAAGCCTTTTTCGAGCTGGGTCCGAGATAGGTGGACTTAAAAACATCTCTTTCTGTGGCCCAGGTCACCAGGGCCTCCGCAGCCACTTCGGCGTTCAAGGTTCGATGGCGAAAGAGGGCATCAAGCAAGGCCAAGGTCTGTTCTGTATCGTCCGTGATTTGCCCTCGAGTTAGATAGGGATGATGATAATGATCTTTATGTGGGGCGACCAATTCTTGAACCTTTCCGTACACATCCCGAATGGCCCGGTAGGTCATGAACTCTGTCGGCATCCCCAGAGCATCTCCTAAAGCCACCCCCACCAGGGAACCCAGTACTTTTTCTTTCATAGCGTTCTTCCTCCTCCAGCTCTCAAGGCAAGCTCCGCCAAGTGAATCACCCGGCGGAGCTGTTGGGTCTCGCTAGCCTATTCGTTCCGCGCGATATCGTCGGCCAAATCCTTGACAAGCTTATCTGCTGCTTCTTGAGGTGTCAGGGACTTGTATTCCACATTGTTAATCAACTGACCGAGATAGTCATCAAGGGCACCGAGCTCCCAGAAATGCTCAATGGATACTACGTATTCTAACTGTTCAAAGGCTGCTTTGTAATAAGGCTGCTCTGCAAAGAGGGTCTGGATCTCATCGCTCTCCAGAACGCTCTTGCGCACAGGCACATAGCCGGTCTTCGCAGACCAACTGGCCACATTCTCCGGGGTCAAGAGCCAGCTCAAGAACTCCCAGGTGGCATCTTGTTTCTCTTGGGTGGATGGGAACATGGTCAGGGCAGCACCGCCCAAAGTGACAGCGCGCTGTTTGTTTCCTGGCAGCATGGCGGTGGCCATATCAAACTCCACGGTCCCAGCGATAGTGCCGATCCCTGCGGTGGAGTCAAACAAAAACGCTTGGTTTCCAGCGATAAACTGATCACGGGCCCTGTCATGGACACCTGCGGGCATGAGACCCTGGTCAATGAGGGAAACCCAAAACTCGATGGCTTCCACTGCGGCCGATTCGTTGATCAGGGACGCGGTGTAATCTTCGTTCATGAGTTCGCCGCCGTTTTGAAGAATAAATGCTTTGAGCATCCAGTCTTGACTGCGCATGTTGATGGGCGTGAAATTGCGCACCCTCTGTGCAGCAGCCCACTCCTTGAGTTGGGTGGCCATCTCGACCATCTCATCCCAGGTCTCAGGTGCTTTGGGCTCCAGACCAGCCTGGGTCAGGATGTCCTTGTTATAGAACAAAACGGGGGTGCTGTTGTTAAAAGGCAAAGAGGCAATACGGCCATCATACCTGTTGTAGTTCCAGAACTCATCATAGAAATCGTCCATGTCCAGTCCCTTTGGTCCCCGTAGATATTCGTCGATCAGGTAGTTGCCCACTCGTCCAGTAAAGAGTGGAGCAGCGGGAATCAGACCGCCGTCTGGCAGGGTGTTCGCCGCTAAGCTAGCGGTAACTTTCTGCGCTGTTTCCCCATAGTTTCCTGTGTACACAGCATCGACAAAGACACTGTCACTGGCGGCGTTGAACTCTTCAACCATCTCTTGGAAAACACGTCCGGCGTTACCGCCGATGGCATACCAGAAGGAGATAGTCACCTTTTCGGCCATGGCCGTGGATACACCGGCCAAGAGTAGAGCCAATACCAACGACAACACGAGCATTCTTTTCATTTCTTTCCCTCCTGAGATTTTCATTTTTCTAGCCCTTAATACCACTTTTTGCAATGCCCTCAATGAACTGCTTCTGAGCTAGGAAGAAGACAATCAACACCGGCAACATCACGATTAACGAGGCCGCCATGAGGTAATGCCACTCACTCCCTCCTCCCTGTTGTGAGACAAAGTACCGCAAACCAATGGGCAACGTCCGCATTTGATTGGAATTAATGACGATCAGCGGCCAGAGATACGAGTTCCAGGAACCTAGAAAGGCGAAAAGGGAGACACTGGCGATGGCCGGCTTGGCTAGGGCCATCAAGATTCGGAAGATAAACCGCATTTTGGAACACCCATCTACAATGGCCGCGTCCTCTAGCTCCTTGGGAATCGTCAGGAAAAACTGCCTCAACAGGAAAACGGAGAACGCCGAGGAGATAAAGGGGATGATCAGTGCCTCAAAACTGTCGATCCAACCGATCTTGCTCATCACAATGTACGTTGGAATCAGTGTCACTTGGGTTGGAACCATCATGGTGGCCAAGAACAGCATAAACACTTTGTCCCGGCCCCAAAACTCCATGCGGGCAAAGGCGTAGGCCGCAAACACACCCGTAATCACCTGTCCGGCGGTGGTGGAGATGCCTGCAATGAGGCTGTTCACATAGAAACGTCCGAAGGGTGCTAGCTTCCAGACCTCCAGGTAATTCTTCCATTGCGCAGTGTCAGGAAACCATTGCGGCGGATAACGGAAAATCTCATGGTACCCCTTGAGAGATGTGGATACCATCCAGGCAAAGGGCAAAACCATGGCCGCGCCCATCACAAGGAGGACAAAATGAATGCTAAGCTTTTTGATTAGTAGTGACTTACGCATGTCTACCTTCCCTCTCAATTGTAGTGGACGCGTTTCTCTAGGAAGAAGCGCTGCAACAGGGTCAAACTCAGAACAAAGAGGAAGAGAAGTACGGATAGGGCACTGGCTTCTCCAAAGCGGAAAGAGTTAAAGGCCCGCATATAAATGAGGTACACAATCACCATCGTACTCTTGAGGGGCCCTCCCCCTGGGGTCATAACGTCGATTTGTGTGAAGACCTTAAAGGAGTTGATGACACCCATAATCAACACGAAGTACATCGTCGGCGATAGTTGGGGCAACGTGATCCGGCGGAACTGCTGCCAGGAGTTGGCGCCATCTATAGAGGCCGCCTCATAGAGGCTGGAGTCAATGTTTTGCAGTCCCGCTAAGAAAATGACCACATTATAGCCCAGCCCTTTCCAGACCGTCATCAAAATAACGGAGAACATAGCCCATTTGGGATCGTTCAGCCAACCAATGGGACTAAGATTGACCAGTTCCAGGAGGTAGTTGAACAGACCGTCAAAGGGATCGTAAAGCCACATCCAGACCGCGCTCACAGCTACGGTGGACGTGATCACCGGGGTGAAAAATACGGTGCGGTAGAAGGACAAGCCGCGGATCTTCTGATTGAGCAGCATGGCCACCCCTAAAGAGATGCCAAAGTCCAAGGGAAGCTGGACCAGGACAAAGTAGAGAGTATTGCGTACCGCAATGTAGAAATCACTGGATCCGAAAATCCTGGCGTAGTTCTGCCATCCCACAAACCTCATGGGACTGATTAAATCCCATTCGAACATACTCAGATAGAAAGCCATGAAAACGGGTACAAAAATGAATAGAATCATGACCGTGGACGCAGGGGTCAAAAAGCTGTAACCGATGATGGTGCGCCGTAGGGCAGCTCGTCGCCTCCCTTGGGTCGTAACCGTTTCAATGCTCTGCATATGGTGTACCTCCCACTAGACAGATTCTCGTCAACTTCGGTGCTAAACTAGCCCTTCAGGGCTAACCATTGTGTTTCAAGTAAAACTTGGCCTTATCGCCTCGAATCAGGGAATAGCAGACTTCCACAAGATCATTGTCGGCAGTGTAGGCATGCCTCTCCACCAGCAAAGCGGGGCTGCCCGGTTCAGCCTTGAGATGTTTGGCATCTTCGCCTGTGATGATCACAGGCTCAATAAAGTCTTCACCCCAGCTCGGAGCGACGTTGTACAGCTCTGCCAAAGTCTCGTACAGTGAACCTGTAAGTTCCTGTGACTCCAAACCAGGGCAAAGGTAGGCCGGTAAGTACGAGGTGGCCACGAGGATCTCCTCCCCGTCCAGATAACGCAGGCGCTTCACACAGACCACTTGTTCATCCTGGTCAAGCCCGAGTTTCTGCCAAAGCTCTGGGTCCACCTCGCTCAGGAGTGTGCTCTGCAGGACGATGGTGGTCGGAGAGAAACCCAAGGAACGCATGTTTTCGGTAAAGTAATCCAAGGTGATGCTCTGTCGATCTCGAGGTTCCGCCACATACGTGCCCTTGCCGTGCAAACGGTAGATCAAGCCCTCCCGTACTAAACCGTCAATGGCTTTGCGGATTGTGGCCCGGCTCAAACCATACATTTTCTGAAGCTCTGGCTCGGAAGGGATCTGCTGATGGGGCTTAAAGGTCCTGTTGCTGATCTGGTCCCTGAGAATCTCCTTCAATTGATGGTAAAAAGGAATGACACTGTCCTTTTGAATGCTCCGTTCAATCATCATTTCCACCTCCACTCGTGTGCACACATCCTGTTGTACACTTGTACGTACAAGTTCTGTAATATGAAGATTCTTCGACCGTTCGTAAAATCCTTCTTTCTCAAGAAAAAAAGATTTGAGGGGTCGTACCCTGTGACTGGGTAGTCACAGGGTACGACCCCTCACTTTCCCGTTGTATTTCCCAGAAAACGGTGCTATACTGAATTCGATTTAGAGAGTGTTAGGCATATTCTATCAGCCTAGCGAAACGAAAGGGGCGGTGTTGATGTCTGCGGCCAATATGGTGATCACCAGCTAACAGAATAGCTCTGGCATGGTAGACAATCGGTGGACTCCCACTCTTTGTTGCTGTGCCCATAAAAGTAACCTTTCGTGAATACTGTAAACCCAACGAAACCGCGTTTGCAGCTGCAAAAGGCTGCTTGCTGCGGTATTTTTGTGTTCTTTTTGATCCTTCAGAAAGAGGAAAGGAGTTGATGTGAGATGATTGCGGAAAAGCTTGCTCAGAAAACGTCAACCATATTAGCAAACCCATTGGAGGATGAAAACATTAAATTTGGAAAAATATGGACTGCCTCCGGATCTTCGTGGTGAAGGAGACAGTGTACCAGCTAGAATTACTGCGGTTCACAGGGAACGTTACGAGCTCGTCAGTGAACTGGGCCCAACCTTTGGTAAGCTCAAACCCAGCATCTATTTCACGGGAGGCTCGGAAGACTTCCCCACGACCGGAGATTTTGTGCTGATCAACTACAACCCCAGGGGCGAGAGCCAAATCGTAAAGACGGCCCCCCGCAAGTCCTTTTTCTCAAGGCGCGATCCCGACAAGGGGCGTGGCGAACAGACGATTGCGGCCAACTTCGATTACGTGTTCATCATGCAATCCCTCAACCAAGATTTCAATCCCAAGCGCCTAGAGCGCTATGTAACCCTGGCGTGGCAGTCTGGTGCCATACCAGTGGTGATCCTGACGAAGGCCGACTTGATGGAGGATTGCTCCGAGCAGCTCGCAGCGGCAGAAAGCGTAGCGTTCGGTGTGGACATTCATGTCGTCAGCGCCCTTGACGGTACCGGACTCGATGCCCTCACAACGTACCTGCAACCCGGAAACACGGTGGTTTTCCTGGGCTCCTCGGGAGTTGGCAAGTCAAGCTTGGTGAATGCCTTGGCAGGTCAAGACATCATGGCTGTGGCTGATATTCGAGAAGATGACGCCAAGGGTCGGCATACAACCACCCATAGGCAACTTGTTATGCTGGATAACGGCGCCATGATTATTGACACGCCCGGTTTGCGAGAACTTGGCATGTGGGATGTGAGCGTGGGACTTGGGGAGGCTTTTGCTGATGTAGAATGCTACTTCACCGAGTGCAAGTTTTTCGACTGTCAGCATGACACTGAACCAGGTTGCGCCATTAAGGCCGCCTTGCAGAGTGGAGAGCTTTCTTCGGAACGATGGCAAAGCTACCTGCACCTGAAACGCGAGGCCAAGTTCACAGAGAATAAGGAGGCCTACCTCAAAATGCGGCAGCAACGCTTCAAGGACATCTGCAAGTGGAATAAGCAGAGAAAGAAACACGGACGTGCTCTAGAGTGAAGATCGAGTTGCGCTTGGGAACACCGGCAGATTACCGCGCCGTGGAGGAGGTGACCCGCGAGGCTTTTTGGATTAACACCGATTGCAGGCCCTACATCGACGAACACCTCCTCGCCCACAAGCTGCGGCAGACCTCTGCCTTCGTGCCAGAACTGGATTATGTCGCAGAAGTGCAGGGAAACATCGTGGGAAGTATCGTTTACTCCAAAGCCAAGATCGTGGAAAGCCCAGGAAAGGAGCACCAGGTACTAACCTTTGGTCCCCTTTCGGTCTTGCCGCAATTCCAGAACAAGGGGATCGGGAAAATGTTAGTGGATGTGACCACTGCAAAGGCTAGAGAGCTGGGATACACAGCCATCGTCATCTTTGGACATCCCGACTATTATCCCCGGCTGGGCTTTCGGCCAGCGGCGGAGTTCGGACTGGAGACCTCAGGCGGCCGCACCTTTCCCGCCTTTATGGCCATGGAATTGAAACAAGGTGCTTTGCAGGGAATGCAGGGACAGTTCCACGAAGATGCGGTCTTTGGTTCCTTACAAAAGGAAGAGGTGCTCGCTTTCGACCAAGGATTCCCCCAAAAGGCTCCGCGCCCCAAGATACCCATGGAGGTTTTGTTGGCTCGCCTTGAACCCAAGGCCCGAGAGTCACTGCAGCGATTTCGGCTCACGTATTTAGGTGAAATGAGGCGAGTTTCAGAAGGAGAGGTTTCTCGATTACCTGGCCTCGATGGGAAAGCCCTAGAAACGATCCGATCGACCATGAAGGAACACGGCCGGACATGGGGTGCCCCGACCGAGTAGTGTCAAAAAGACCATTCCACGCCGGAGTGGTCTTTTTTTGATATCGCATCCTACACCTCCATGAATCAGGACAAAGGTTCTATTCCAAATCTGCCAATCCCCAGCCAGTGTAGCCCCGGGGATTTCCTTTACTCCGGATGACCCGACTCCCGTTCCCCATTCCCCTGACCGACGCCCCAGACACCTAGAAGCACCACAGCAGCGCCTAGGATCTGAACGGGTGCAAAACTCTCGCTACGAAAGAACACTCCCGCCATGACCGAGATCACGGGGGTCAAGTTAATGAACACCGCTACCTTCGATGGCGTCAGGCGGGAGAGGGCGTAGTTCATGCAAAAAAAGGCGACCACCGAGGAAAGGATCCCTAAGTACGAGATGGCCCATAGCGTGTCCAGACCCATGAAGGCGGCCAAATAGGTGGACAGTTCAGAAGCTAGGGCTGCTTTCAAGAAGCCTAAAAGGTTGAAAAACCAAGCTCCCGTCCACATCATCATATAGGTCACTTCCACAGGCGAAGACTTGCCCGAAGCCTTCTTGGAAAAGATCTGGTACAGGGCTCCCGCCAATACCGCCCCTAGGAGGGCTAGGATTCCTGCCAATTGGCCTGTCCCCCCCTGGAACCTAGGCAGACTGATCAGAACCACCCCAGCTACGGAGGCCCAAATGGACAGCCACTGCCAAAAGCTTAGGCGTTCCTTCAGAATCAAACCCGCGAAGATCGCTACTGCCACCGGAATTAGAGCAATCAAGACACCCGACTCCGAAGCGGAGGTTCGATCAACACCGATCGTTTCAAAAATGAAGTACAAAATTGGCTGAAATAGGACCACGAGCAGCAGACCGCGGACCTTTGCGGCTGTGATCTCCACTTTGATGCGTTTAGTCACTCTCAGCACGAGCATAAAGACTGCGGCCACGAAAAATCTCGAGCCAAGGAGCTGGAACATATCGAGATTATCCAAGGCAGTCTTGGTGAACAAGAACGAAAAACCAAAAACAACAGCAGACAGGGCTGCGGCCACATAAGGCAGCCTGCTTTTCGTTTGATCCTGCATCATACCAAACCCTTCTACTCGCCAAAAACAAGCTCATATAGAGCCTCGGCCACCTCTTCCGCTGTTTCCCCGTCGATATCGTATCGAATCTTAGCTCTGGAGAACGTCCGGCCAAAATACCTTATATCCTGGCGAATCTCACTCAAGTAACGATGTTCATTTTCCTCGTTAACTGCCGATTCCATTGGACGGGAGTAATCGTCGTAAAAGGTGAGCCGTTTCAAAATATTCTCAGCCTTATCCCGCAAGGCTATGGTAACCAGCTCCTCGTCCGTCTTGATGATTCTCCAATAGAAATCCATCAACCCACTGGCGGACATGGCGATGACAAAGTCATCCGCGTTCTCCCTGAGGATCTTCTCCAAAACCACCCTAACATTGCTCCTATAGGTGTGTTCCGACCACCATCGTTGTTTCAAAAAGGTAATGTGGCTATTGAAGTACGCCTCCACCTCTAAATCAAAATCGAAAAACTTGTAGCCAACCCGCTGAGCCAAGAGTCGGCCTACAGTAGACTTCCCCACACACGGCACGCCAACCAAGATGATTTTCATCAAAGAACCCCCAAATCTAAATATGGCCATCCATCAAGGAAAAACTCAGCTCTCGTCCTATGCAATGCCATCGCTGAACGCGGTTAACTTCGGTGGGACGAGTTCAAAAGCGCCTCTTACGATCCCGCTCTGCGAATCTGTGCGATGGCCCAATTGATTCTGGCCCGCACCTTCTTAACCTCGGTTTCCTTCCACTTCTCTAAGAAACGAATCACGCCGATATTCTTGCTTTCCGCCATTTGCTCCAGGAGGGTCAGTATGACTTCTCGGTTCTTATTCTTCAACTTTTCCACCAGTTCCTGGACGGCCTCGTCCCCAGTGGTCTTCAGGATAATTTGATGCAGCTCATGAGCATAGATAGGTTTGTAACGCTCCCACCCTTTTTCAGCAAACACAATCATGGGCAAACGCCCATCATATTCCACAGCTAGATAGCGAGACCTAATCATCCAGTCAATCATCTTGGTTATGTCAGCCAGTGTTCGCTCCCTAAAACACCCATAAACAATGCTTTGATCTAAGCCATGAGCCAACACTTTCTTATCCTTGGATCCTTTCAGGAGCTTTGCCAACATATCTCTTCCTGCAGCGAAAATAATCGCATCTGCGGCCCGGAGTATACACACCAACTCTTCGGCGGAAGGTTCGATCATCTCGTCCACTGGAGTAAGCTGATACTGTACCTGCCTTCCTTTTCTCCCCATAACTATCACCGTCCCACTGAGCTATTTTCTTGCAGCAAACGGCAAACCCTTCTAGAACAAATCGCGCAAAAAAGGAAAAAAAGTGGGGTACGACCCCACAAGACCCATCCCTTTGTCCTAATCCGCCGAAGTCTGCGCAAACTGCGAAAAATTGGGGGTCTGACCCCACGGATCGTCTATTTCCAGAACGTGCGCTTCCACATCGCTAATACCCGCAAAGAAGCGGGCTTTTCCCTTAGGCAGCCGCTGCAGACCACCGCTAAAGACCACATCCTTAAGATCGGGCCGTTTGCTCTCACCTTCGGGAAAATCTGCCCTGGTGGCGATTAGCTTCATGGGTGTCGTCTCCAAAGTATCAGGATTGAGGCCAAAGACCATGGGATAATAGTGGCGATTACCCCCTGCATCAAAACAGGCAATGTGGCCCAGTACGCCCAGGAGACCATCTTCCAGCAGGTGGATTTCGTTCGCTCCGCCCCATTCTTCCGGCATAAACTGATCCAAGAGGGGAGCGTCATTGATTACAGCGATGCTCAACTGTTCTAGGCTATTCACTGTGGTAAAACCAATGGTTC
Source organism: Bacillota bacterium (assembly GCA_012838305.1). Lineage (GTDB taxonomy): Bacteria > Bacillota > Limnochordia > Darwinibacteriales > Darwinibacteriaceae > UBA5420. The sequence continues at coordinate 25,792 of DUPN01000104.1, forward strand.
CCCGGCCCCCCTTTTCACCTTGGGGCCGGGTGAAGACGCCGATCTTTCCATTCTCCATTGCTATCAGGCGAATGTCCTTCATTCCATCGGGGCCCACCGCAAAGGTCTCTAAGGCCGCTATGGTTGCGCCCCGGTAAAACCTAGTCCGCCAACCCAGGGCATTGAGTATGGTAGGATGGGGAAAGACCTCCACCCCGCCGAAGACTAGTTCATCGCCGATAAAGGTGACAAAGGGATCCTGCAGATCAAAAACGGGTGAACCCGGACGGGGGGACCAACTCCCATCCCTTTCCACAAAGAAGCGAACCTGGGAATACTCCGTATGGCGGGCTTCCACCCTCCCTGCAATCACAAATTCGCCTTCATCCAGGAAAGGCGCGGTGATATTGTAGACGTCTGCTCCACCCACCCCTGTAAACTGAAGCTTATAGCCCTTGCGACCCTTGTCACCCTTGTGTGTGGAACTTCTCTTGCGATACTCCTCCAGAAGTACGGCACATGACTGCCTCACTACAGCATCACCCACCCCAGTTCTCGTTGGATACCCTCATAGGACACCTCATAGAACACCCTCATAA
>DUPN01000105.1 GCA_012838305.1 Bacillota bacterium
ATTGTACTTGCACTAGGCGCCGTGGCCATGTTACTGCCGTTTGTTTGGATGTTGTCGACGTCCTTTAAGCCGCCGGATGAAGTGATCACTTGGCCGCCAAAGTTCATTCCTAAGAATCCAACGACGGCAAACTATGTAGAGGCCTTTACGGCTGTTCCGTTGATGCGATTCTTTCTAAATAGTTTGCTGGTCAGTACCATTTCCACTGGCAGCATTTTACTGACGTCTTCGTTGGCGGGGTTCATTTTTGCTAAGTACAGATTTCCCGGGCGTAGTCTGATCTTTATGATTATATTGGCCACGTCCATGGTGCCCTTCCAGTCCTACATGATTCCCTTCTATCTCATGGTCAGTGAGTTGGGCTGGATTTCCACGTATCAAGGTTTGGCACTGCCTCTGCTTGTTATGGCCTTTGGTATCTTCTTTATGCGTCAGAACATCGTGTCGATCCCCGATGAACTGATGGATGCAGCCCGTATCGATGGATGTTCGGAGTTTCGCATCTACTGGCAGATTATCCTGCCACTCTGTAAGTCGGCTCTGGCCGCCCTATCCATATTCGCTTTCAAGAATGCCTGGGGGGATTTTATCTGGCCGCTGCTCATAACCAATGATGTTTATCTCTATACGATGGAGCTTGGTTTAGGCATGTTCCAACACAGATTCACTGTGGACTATGGCTCGATTACTGCTGCCTCGGTCATATCCATTGTGCCCATCATTACGGTGTTTGTGATCTTCCGCAGACACATCATTGAGGGCGTTACTCTAACCGGCATTAAGGGATAATCTTGCATGGGAGGATCGATCAGACATGAAGGCAGGAGCACGCCAGGAACGGACCTTGTTCTACCAGAAGCATCTCTATGAAAGGGTCTTGCCATTTTGGCTACAAAACGGTGTCGATTCGGACTATGGAGGCTATTTCACTTGCTTTAGCAACTATGGGGATGAGCTAGTCAGTACTGACAAATATGTATGGTCGCAAGGTCGCATGGTGTGGCTCTTTGCTACGCTGGCGGAAATGGACGCAGCCCCTGAAGAGTACTTGGCCTTGGCGCAAAGCGGCTACGCCTTTCTGCGGGATCACTGTTTTTTGCCGTCGGGTCATTGCGCTTTCCTCTTGACTCGAGATGGGACTCCTAAAGAGGCGAGCCCAGGTCAGGGGTATGAAACGAGCACCTATGCGGACTGCTTTGTGGTTTTGGGATTCGCCAAGTATGCCCTGGTCAGCCAGGACCAAGGAGCTCTTGAACTGGCCTTGCGTCTATTTGATTCCATCTTGGCCCGTTACAGGCGCGGGCAGTTTCGCACCGACCCAGAGCCGTTACCTGAGGGTTACAGCGCTCACGGCATCCCCATGATCCTCCTTAATGTCAGCCAGGAACTGCTTAGCGCCGCAGAGGCGCTTGCCCATCCATCCGCAGGGGAGCTGGTTAACTGGTGTGATCATTTTGCCGGTGACATTATGGAGCGTTTCATTGGCCCGGATGGAACCATCAGAGAATTGCTCCCCGAGACCAAGAACAAAGATAACTGCATCTTAGGCCGTTATGCCAATCCTGGTCACAGCTTGGAAGACATGTGGTTTTTGATGCACTATGCCCTTACGTTAGGGAAGGAGCGGGAGAAGGAGATCATCGATTTGGCCTGCTCTGTCGTGGAGAGAGCCTTTGAACTGGGCTGGGATAAGGAGTTTGGTGGACTCTATCACTTTGTGGATGAAAAGGGGGGCAGACCGTCTGGAGAGGTGGGAAAGTTTGCCAATCATCCCCTAACCAAGAAGCTCCTTGGCGGTTGGTCTGACAAATTGTGGTGGGTTCATTCGGAAGCCGTCTATGTGACGCTGCTCGGCTATGAGCTGACGGGGAAGGATGGGCTGAAGAGGCTTTATGATCAGGTGCATGCCTACACCTTTGATACGTTCCCTCATCCAGACCCAGCGCTTGGGGAATGGATTCAGATCAGAGATCGGCAGGGCCAGCCCATGGACAAAGTTGTCGCTTTGCCGGTTAAGGATCCGTTTCATATCACGCGAAATTTGCTTTTCCTGATAGAGCTGTTGAGGGGGGTAGGCAGATGGTGAGCAAGGAACGTTTTCTCGCTGTCCTCAGAGGCGAGTCCAGGGAGGTGATCCCTTGGACGATGGGCTTTTTTGATGAAAAGCTGGCGGCAGCTTTGTTGGGAGAGGGCTGTATTCCTTCCGACATCGTGCCCGGCCCGGTGTTCTCTTATGGTGCTTCTCCCGCTCAGGACTGGGAGATCAAGGCACAATTTTGCCAGAGAGCGGACATTCCCGCGGTCGGTGTAGGCTGGGGGGCTTCTTTATCCTTTGGTCACGGAGGTCCCGGTGAGTTTGGGGAGAGGGTGATCTCCGCGACCGACAAGAGACGCATAACCGTCTACGAAACAGGGGTGCATAAGGAAGTCCGCTATGCGCCGCACTTTTATCACAACTACGACGACCCCTTAGCTAACCTGAGCAACTTGGATCTAGCTTGGCCTGATCCCCATGATCCCTCCCGTTATCAGGGATTAGCTGATGAAGTAGCGTATCACAAGGCGCGGGATCGAATGACCTATGCCAATCTCAATGGTTTCTTCTCCGGTGTACACTATTTCCTCTACCCCTATGATCAGTTTCTCATGGACCTTCTCTTAGAACCCAAGGGGGCCAAGGCTCTTGTTGATCGGCTTGGATCGTTCAATCTAGAGGTAGCCCGGCATTTGCTCGAGTCAGGGGTGGACATGCTCTGCTTCTGCGATGACTTGGGAAGTGACAAGAGTCTCTTGATCAGTCCCCAGCTTTACCGGGAGTTTTTCCGGCCCTGGCATGGACGCTTAGCGGAACTGTGCCATAGTTACGGTGCCATCCTGCATATGCATAGTCACGGGAACATCAAGGCCATCATGGATGATTTGTATGAAATAGGTATAGATTTGCTGAATCCGGTGGATCCCAGCGAGGAGATGGACATGGCCAGCTTGGTGGAAGCCTACGGAGATACGATTACCTTCGCAGGGGGCATCAATAAGTTCTTCTTTGAATGGAACGAAGAGGCGCAGTGGGAATACTTGAAGCATCTCTATGCCTCTGTACAGCACGGTTTTTTCCTTATGGATTCCGGCGGAATTCCAGAACAGGTCAATCAGGAGCACTGGGAGCGGTTTAAAAGGATGAAGCAGGAGCTCGCCCTTAATCGGTAGTGCGCAGCCGCTCCGGTCCGCTGTAGATGTTGACGCGCCGGCCCCGGGCGAAACCGGCCAGGGTGAGGTTATGGCGCCTCGCCAGTTCCACTGCTTGATCGGTGGGGGCAGAGCGGGAGATGATGATGGTCAATCCCGTATGGAGGGCCTTGGTGATCAGCTGGACCGAGACACGACCTGTGGTGATCAAAAAGGTTCGGCTGATGTCCCAGTCTTCAAGGAGCGCTTTCCCCAAGACTTTGTCCACCGCGTTATGTCGACCGATGTCTTCCATGAAAATCCTCTCTGTTGCGCTTTGGCACAGGGCGGCGCTATGTACGCCCCCCGTGGCTTGGAACAGGGATGATTGGCTCTGGAAGGTCTCCATCGCTGCAAAGAGCTCTTGGGCATCCAGACAGACCTCAGCCAGGCAGGGTCCATAGATCTTCTGTGCCTGCCGGGAATTCGCTCTTACTTCAGCACAGGAGCCGTCCAGGGATAACTCCAAAACATCACACTTTGCTTTGATCAGTCCTTCGGCCAAGAGATGTCCGTAGACTAAGGCTTCCAGATCCTGAGGAGTGCAGAGCAAAACCCCCATCAAGCTCCCATTGACCGTAAGCTCCAGTGCACACTCGGTAATCACCCTGTCCATTGTGGGACAACTGGTGTCATCTTGGAGTCGGATGATTCCAAATTCCTTTGTCAACTTCATTGTCCTCACCCTTATCGGGCCCCCTTTGGCGGGGTCCTCGTTTTTTGGAGAAACAGTTCGTATTCTTCCGGGGTGTTAAGGTTGGTAAAGGCCAACCAATCCGGTGAGAAGGCTGCGGCCGTCTTTTGGGGAATGACGAGACTGCGAATACTTCTGGCAAAACGATGGACCGAGCAGTCCCCTTGGGAGGCGGCCTCTTCCAAAGCTGGAAGGGCTGAACGGCAGTAAAAGGCGTGAAAAGTCTCAAGGTAGTCTCCGCACTGGGTGACGCAGGCATCGTAGGTGCCCCTGGCCATTTCGCCCATCATGTAGTCGATGTAGGGAAGTTCCAGAAAGGGCATATCACAGGCGATAGTGAAGACCGCTTCGCTCTTGGCACCTACAAGGGCAGCGTGAATCCCTCCTAAGGGTCCGATGCCCCGGTAGATGTCGGGGATGATGCGTACATTCTCCCCTTGATAGAGGTGGGGGGTGGGGGTTGCCACCATAATATCATCAAAACGTGAGTTGAGGAGGGTAATGAGATGGTGGCAAACCCTTTTGTCGTTCATTTTCAGCAATTGCTTGTCAAAACCCATGCGGGTAGAACGACCCCCCGCCAAAATGACTGCACTTCCAAATGCTTTCATGATCCCGTCTTCCCTTAGAGCGCCTGGACCTGGGCCGAGCACACCTTGTATTCCGGGATCTTGGAAATGGGATCAACCACATTGTTGGTTAGGCGATTGGCCGGTGCTTCGGCAAAGTGGAAGGGCATGAAAATGACACCTTCACTCACACGCTCCGTGACGCGGGCCTCAACGATGACTTCTCCCCGGCGGGAAGCCACCTTCACCTGATCGCCTTGGGCAATGCCCTTCTTGGCCGCGTCGGTGGGATGAATCTCCACAAAAGATCTGCCTGCAATGCGGTTGATATCGTCACTCTTCCCCGTCATGGTGCGGGTGTGATACTGATAGAGAATCCGTCCCGTAGTCAGGATAAAGGGGTAGTGCTCATCGGGCTGCTCGGCCGCGGGCATGTAGGGTGACGGCTTAAAAATGGCCCTTTCTCCCCGGGAGAATTTTGCTGTGTGCAAGATGGGTGTGCCTGGATGCTCTGGGCTCGGACAGGGCCACTGGGGCTGCTCCTTTTCCAGGCGATCATAGCTGAACCCACCGTAGGACGGGGTGATTTGGGCGATCTCCTCCAGTATCTCCCGAGGGGAGGTGAAGGAATTTTCATAGCCCAGCCTGCTCATGATCTCGGAGAGGATGATCCAGTCTTCACGGCTCTCACCTGGTGCATCCACCGCTGCACGAATTCGCTGCACCCTCCGTTCGGTATTGGTAAAGGTGCCTTCTTTTTCGGCATAACAGGCTGCGGGCAGGACCACATCGGCCAGTTCGGCCGTCTCTGTGAGGAAAATGTCCTGCACAATCAGGAGCTCACACCGGCGTAAGGCCTGTTCTACGTGGTGCAGGTTGGCGTCGCTGACCATGGGGTTTTCACCCATGATATACAGACAGCGTATGTCTCCCGTTTCTGCCCCACTCAAGATTTCCGTGATGGTCAGACCTGGTTTGCTCGGAAGCGGCACTCCCCAGAATGCCTCGAACTTGGCTCTAGCTTCAGGATTGGCCACCTTCTGATAGCCTGTGTAATCCCCCGGCAGGCAGCCCATGTCGCAGGCGCCCTGGACATTATTCTGGCCCCGGAGCGGGTTCACTCCGCAGCCGTATTTCCCAACCTTGCCGCAGAGCAGGGCTAGATTGGCTGTGCTCATGACCCCTGCCGTTCCCGTGGTATGCTGTGTGATTCCCATGGCATAGAAAATGGGAGCTCGTTCCGCCGTAGCGTAGAGCCGAGCCGCCTTCTTCAAGTCCTCGGGATCAATTCCGCAGATCATCCCCACCTTGTCCGCAGTATACTCCTTGACGATCTCCCAGAGCTCGTCAAAACCTTCCGTGCGGTTTTCCACATACTCCTTATCCAATAGACCCTCGTTGATGATCACATTCATCATCCCATTCAGCAGTGCTACATTGGTGCCGGGCCTGATGGGCAGGAAGACCTCCGCTTCTTCAGCGAGGGGGATCTCCCTGGGATCGGCCACGATCAGCTTGGCCCCTCTGTTGACCGCCTGCCGGATCTGCGCTCCGATCACAGGATGGGTCTCGGTTGTGTTCGAACCGCACACCAGAATAACATCGGCGTCCACCACCTCCGAAATGGAGTTTGTCATGGCGCCGCTGCCTAACGTGGTGGCTAGACCAGCCACCGTAGAGCTGTGTCAAAGACGGGCGCAATGGTCTACATTGTTGGTTCCAATGGCCGCTCGCATCATCTTCATGAAGACGTAATTGTCCTCGTTTGTGGCCCGGGCTGAAGCAAAGCCTGCAATGGCCTGGGGACCGCTCTCCTCTTTGATCCTCTTGATACCCTCGGCCACATAATCCAGGGCTTGATCCCAGCTGGCGGGACTTAGTACTCCGTCTTTGCGGATTAGGGGGGTCTTCAAGCGATCAGGGTGACCAATAAACCGGTAGGCAAACTTGCCCTTCACACAGAGTATGCCGGGGTTGGCCGGGCCGTCCGCGGGCTCGACTCCAACAACTTTTCCCTCCTTCACCAGGAGATCCATCTGGCAGCCTACGCCGCAGTAAGGACATGTTGTTCGAGTCCTCGTCAGCTCCCAGCTGCGATAGTGTTTACTGGCTTTGGTGGTCAGGGCACCGGTGGGGCAGGCCGAGACGCAGTTACCGCAGGAGACACAGCTGCTGTCCTTAAAGACCTTGCCAAAGGGCAGGCTGACGGATGTACGAACACCCCGGTCCCTCAGGGAGAGGGTGCGGTTACTTTGAATCTCATTGCAGGTGCGAACGCAGCGGCGGCAGAGAATACACTTGGCAGGATCGTAGTTGAAAAACTCGCTGGTCTCGTCCTTGGGCCGAGGCTTCTTGGTCCTTTTGAAACGAGACTTTTCTATGCCGTAGTCCATGGCCAGTTTGTACAGTTCACAGCTGCCCACGGCGGGGCAGGAGAAACAGTCAGCATCGTGATTGGCCAGAAGCAGTTCAATGACGATGCGCCGAAAACCGGCGATCCTTTCATTCATCGTCGTTACCTCCATGCCCTCGCTGCAGAGAGCAGCGCAGGCGAACTGGAGGTTCTTGACCCCTTGGACTTCAACAGCGCAGATTCTGCACGCTCCCTCCGGAGCCAGGTGTTTCAGATAGCAGAGGGTGGGCACCTCGATACCCATTTTTTCACAGGCTTGCAGAATGGTAGACCCCTTTTCTACCTGCACGGGCTGACCATCCACAACAAGGTTAAGCATAAGCTAGATCTCCCTTCCTGTAGCTGTTTTCAACAAATAGATCGGGATAGAAGCGGAGCACAGACAAGATGGGATTGGGTGAGGATTGACCCAAACCGCACAGACAGCCTCCCCGCATGACGTTGGACAGCTCAAGCAGAAGGTTGAGATCGCCTTCTTGGGCTGTTCCGTTTCTGAACTCTCGAATCAGTCTAAGAAGCTGTGTGTTACCCTCTCTACAGGGGGTGCACTTCCCGCAGGATTCCTCTTCAAAAAATTCCGTGAGGTTTTCCAGCACATCCAGCAGGCAGGAGTCTTCATCCATAAACATCAGATCGCCTGCTCCAAACGTGGCGCCAGCTTCCGCACAGGCATCGATGTCCATGGGGGTGTCCAGTAGGGAGGCGGGAATAATGTTACCCGAGGCGCCCCCTGTTTGAACGGCCATCAGCTTTTTGCCCCGGGGACAGCCGCCGCCGACTTCTTCAAACAGGGTGCGGATGGTTGTGCCCACGGGAAACTCGTACACACCAGGGTGCGCAATGTTGCCGCAGAGAGTAAAGAGCTTGGTGCCGGGGCAGCGTTCCGTGCCCATACTGCGAAACCACTTTGGACCCTTGACCATAATCGCGGGCAGGTTGGATAGGGTCTCTACATTGTTGATAATGGTTGGCCGGCCCCAAAGTCCCTGCACGCCAGGGAAGGGCGGCTTGAATCGAGGTTCGCCACGTTTGCCTTCCATGGAGTCCAAAAGCGCGGTCTCTTCGCCGCAGACATAGGATCCGGCCCCAATGAAGAGCTGGATGTCAAAATCCACACCGCTTCCCATGATATTGGAGCCGATCAGCCCCTGTCGCCGGGCATCGGCTAGAGCCTGTTCCAGGATGGTAGCCACATAGGGATACTCCGCCCGCAGGTAGATGTAGCCTTGACTGGCGCCTACCGCGACGGCTGCAATGGCCATGCCTTCAAAGAGGCGGTGGGGAATTTCCACCATAATGATCCGGTCCTTGTGGGTACCCGGTTCACCCTCGTCGGCATTGCAGACAATGTATTTCTGGTCCGCCTGGGTATTGGCGGTGAAAGACAGTTTCAGACCGGTGGGGAACCCTGCTCCTCCCCGTCCTCGCAGTCCTGATGCCTTAATGGTGTCAATAATGGTCTCCGTTGCTTCCAGTGCCTTTTTCAGGCCCTGGTAGCCGCCGATTCTGAGGTATTCTTCCGAACTAATGGGGGAGATATCTCCCGCGTGATCCAGTACAACTCGTACCTGTTCCATCATCTTTTCACTCCTTGCTCACTCTGGGCCTGATCGGGACGGAACTGTTCGCTGATGAGCACAAAGATCAGGACCGATAGGGCCGCGGAGGTTCCCAGTCTGCCTCCCACGCCCACCAGGACATTCTGACCAAAATAGATGATCAGGGCACAGACAAAACTGACGGTGAGCATATCCAAATAACTCTTGATGCGCTTGTTGCTGCACATGGCAGCGTAGGAGACTGCGGTGCAGATTAGGGCAAAAAGCCCTCCTGCGGTAAAGACTCGCGGCAGGATCAGGCCCGCCACTAACGCCAGCAAAGCGCTGACTTCAACCACGCTGAGTTTGGTGTGCTGCCTCAGCCAGAAACCGGCTGCTCCGCACACCAGGGCGATGACGATGCCTAGAAGTAAGGTGAGCACTAGAGACCACCTCCTGTAATGACCAGCACAATGACGACGGCTGTGGCTGCAATGGTGCCGAGACGGCCGCCCACGCCCACCCAGCATTCATCCGTCAACTCAAACAGGCAGCCGCCGAGGAGCCCAGCTACAATCAGAGGGGCCAGGCTCGGGAAACGGAGGGTGGAACTCATACCCACAAAGGCCCCTAGATACAGCACCACTTGATCCTGTCCCTGAAGCACTTGGGCACCGACTAAACCCACTAAAGCCGAGGCGACCACAGCTCCTAAGTTCAGTTGGGTGCTCAACACGAATGTCAGGACGGCACCCGCCAGACTGATCAGGGCTGATCTCGCCAACTGGGGACACAGGGAAAAACTAGGCCGCCGCACCGCGGCCACGAGACCCACTAAGGCGGCTGCCAGAATGATCAGGCGCCCTAGGGGCGTAAAGAGTACATCGAAAATGTCCAGAGCTGCTCCCAAAAGCGGGATGCAGATCATGAGATAATGCAGCATAATGCTTAACGACTCCCTTCTGTCTCTTGGAGTGAGGCCACCAATTCCCGGACTTTGTCAGGGGTCAAATGGCCATAGACAGTATCATCCACCAGGGCGGCCGGCGAAACATCACAGGCGCCGATACATTCGCAAATTTCCAGGGTAAAAAGGCCATCAGGGGTGGTTTCCCCCGCCTTAATGCCTAAGGCCTGTTCAAAGGCTGATAGAGTTTCCTTGGTTCCTTTCACGTGGCAGGGGGCAGTCCTGCAGAGCCGAATCAGTACTTTCCCTCTTTTTTCCAGAGAGAAGAAAGAGTAGAATGTGGCGGCGCTGTAGATCTGGGCCAGGGGAATGCGCATTTCTCTGGCCACTGTCATGGCCACTTCTTTGGGAATACAGTTGCCGGCGATAGTCTGTACTTCATGGAGTACCGGTATGAGCATATCGGGTCGATCCCTCCATTTGGCGGCAATGGCGGCCACCTCCTCTAAGACACACAGCTGTTCCTCTCGTGTCGTCATTTCCTACACCTCCTTTGATGTGAGAGCGGCAAAGAATAATCCGGCCTCTGTGAGGCTCGCTGGATCGGCTGCTCTCCTTTGATTTATGGCCGAGATCTCGTCTAGATAAGCGTCTCGAATTCGCTTATATTCTGCCTTCGTCCTCAGAAAAGCGTTCAGTAGTAACTTGGCAGACCTCGCTTTGTTGGCGGAAAAGGATGGCCTGTAGGTTGCGGCGAAAGCGAGGACTCGGCCTAGATCCACTTCCCGCGGTCCCGGTGTGGAAGGATCTTCGAAATCCACTCCAACGCAGCGGCCATTGGTCCAGAGAAAGTTGCGCAAATTGACATCCCCTCGCAGGCATCCCGTAATTTCGTGGTACTTTGCCAGCCAGCGGCTTAAGGCCTCCGCTTGAGCCCAGGTCATGTCCTCGGTTAGGTCTGCATAGGTTTCGCCTGGGATGTACTCGAGGGTGAGGCAATACTCGTCTTGGCCCAAAAGGGCTGGGACGAGAAGGCCCGACCGATACAGAAGTTGCAGAGCCTGTGCTTCCCGCAGGCAGGTTTCCCGCTTCCGGTAGCGCTTGACAATACGTCCGCCTTCCAGACATACCTCGTTTCTCTTCGAAGGAAACCTCATGTTCGAAGCCTAATTTCGATGGTGCTGTTTTCCTCAAAACCCCGCAGGTGACGGACCACACCTAAAATGCTGTCTTTCAGGATATCCTGCACGAAGGGTACCATGGTAATAGGTACACCATTGACCAGGAGCTCTGTCTCTTGGGACCATAGAACGCAGTCCTCTCGTCTGGCCCTCTGCCAGGCGATCATGCCCGCCAGTTCCCTGCAGCTGTGTCCACACTCAGCGCAGCATTGGGGATCGAAGGAGGGGAGAGGTTCAAAGGCCCGCTCTTCGACGAAATCCACCAGGGCCTGGGGATTTTCCAAGGCGTGGAGAACGGGTAAGCCTAGAATCTCCCCCGACTCCCGATTGGAGATCACGCCCGATACAGCTATGGCCCGGCCATCCCTTTGCTCCTGCACTTCGTTCACCCTATGCGCGGTTAGGATTCGTGGGACGTTAAGGTCCGTAACCCCTTCCAACACCACATAATCATGGGTATAGTGCTTAAGAATTGCGTCCATGGGCAGCATGGACTGGTAGAGAATGTCGGTTTCGCCAAGCCCTCTCGCCGTTACAAGCTGGGAACCGGCTGATCGGTGGCGGTTGGTGTTGGTGCGGGGATCGGGATCGATGGAGAACGCTTCAAAATGAATCTCCTTGACGGATCCAACGGTGTAACCGCGTTGGCGCAGTCCTTTGATGATCGTCTCGCAAACCGTCGTCTTGCCTGATTTGCTTCTCCCATTTACAGCGATCGCCTTCATGACCTTCCTCCCTTCCAGGATCACCAGAGAAAATACGTGCCAAGACCCAATCCTCCTATCCCTAGGAGCAGCAGAGTAAGGAGCCAGTCCCCGGCTGTCATGGCTACGTTCAGATAACTTGTTCGTTTGGGCAGGGCTCCAAAACCCCGTGCTTCCATGACGATGGCTAAATTCTGGGCCTTGACGACGGCGTCGGCCACAACCGGCAGCACCAGACGTCCATACAAGCGGAACTTCTTGCGAATAGGGAGTGCCCTCGGGTCAATCCCTCGGAGCTGGATGGCGGTCATGGCGTCAGAGAAGGCCTCACGAAAAAAAGGCAGGAAGCGCAAGGCAGTCAAGAGCAGAAAAGAGAAAAGGTAGGGCACACCCATTTTGGTCAGGGCGGCTATCACCCGGCGGCTGTTTTCTCTGGCCATCACCGAAGCGGCGCAGAGAAGGACCGCGAGACGCATGGCCATGGTCATCCCTCGCAGCATCCCATTGGCTGTGAAAAGAACCTGGACCAGGAACAGCAGGGCAAAGACGGGCAGGAGACCTTTCAGGCGCCGGACCAAGGATGGCAGATCGGCCCCCAAAAGCAGGGCTCCGCCTAGGGTAAAAAGGCCCAGTCCCAGCATCCACCAAGGGCGGACAAACAGCAGGGCACCCGTTGTGCACAAGAGCGTCCAGAGAAGCTTGACTCTTGGATCAGCCGCTTTCATGCCACCACCCTCCCTTGTTCCAGTCGCACCTGGCGGGTGGAATATCTTGTGATCAACTCCCCTTCGTGGGAGATTACGGCTAAACCCTTCCCATGACGCAAGAGCTCATCTACCACGCTGTACAGGCGATTTCTGTTGGCACCGTCCAGGCCGATGGTGGGTTCATCCAAAATGATATAATCTGCTCCTCCCATCAGAATCGTACAAAGGGCCAGTCGCTGTTTTTCTCCCCGGCTGAGGTGGTAGACGCTTCGTTTGGCTAAGGATAGAAGTCCAAACCTTTTGAGAAGCGTCCTGGCTCGATCCTCGGCTGCCTTGAGGTCCCGACCCAGAACTTCATCTGCAAAGATCATCTCCTGCCAGAGTGTACCAGCAAACAACTGCCGAGACGGATCCTGAAAGAGATAACCCACTCGGCCCCCTATTTCTCCTAAAGAGAGCTCCTGGGCTGGCCGGCCAAAGATACGCAGCTCTCCCCGCTCCGGGCGAAGGATTCCGCACAGGAGTTTGGAAAGGGTTGTCTTTCCGCTGCCATTCGGTCCCGTGATCAGGGTGAGTTCGCCCAAAGAAAGGTCCAGCCGGGAGCAGGATAGGGTGAAACCGCTTATTGGATAGCGATAACTGAGGTTGGAGACGGAAATAGCTGTGTTTATGGCCCTTCCCACATCCGTCCCCCCTCCAAACGATAGATGCGATCTGCCATTTCCAGATTGTCTTGATTGTGATCCACCATGAGAATGGCGCAGCCTTGCTCCTTCTGCAGTCGTAGGACCTCCTTGACCAGATGGGTTGAGTTCTGATCAAGCTGTGCAAACACTTCATCACAGATCAGAATCGCAGGTTCCAGAGCCAGCATAGCCCCTAAGGCGACCAGCTGCTTTTGCCCCTGGGACAGGGTTTGTGTTTCTGCTAAGCGATGGGATACCAGATGCACAGCCCTCAGGGAGTTATCGATGCGTTCCTTAATTTCGTGCCTGGGTAAACAAAGATTCTCAGGACCAAAGGCGATTTCGTCTTCCACAGTGGGCGAGAAGAGCTGGGCATCGGGATTCTGGAAAACGATACCTACCAGCTGCACGATGCGGGCTAAGGGGAGATCTCGAATGTCTTCACCAAACAGCAGCACATTCCCGCCGATCGCACCTGGAATAGAGCGGGGGATAATCCCGGCCAGAATGTGACAGAGGGTGGACTTCCCGCAGCCTGAGGGACCTGTCAGGGCAACACATTCCCCGGATTTGAGATGGATGTTGACATCGCTGAATAAAACAGGTCCGCCGGGGTACCTAAAACCTATATTCCGTGTTTCTATGGCCCTCATCGCACTTGAATCTCCTCTACGAATTTGCACCAGCGCTGAGAAAAACGATCGTTTTTTATTACTATAAGATAGGGACCCAAGCCCCCTTCTTGTTTCGGTTTTAGCCGCTCTCCATTCATATATATACATAGATAAACATTGTCCTCTGTAAGGACCTCCTGGCCTGTGACCGCAGAGGCATAGCCGTCCAGCGCCCTGAACTGGACCAAACTCCCCTCCTGGAGTTTAATTTGGTATTGCTGGAGTAGAGTCCAGAGCTCGACTCCGCCCAAGGAAAGGGGGGTGGGGTCCGTTGTGCTTGTATCCATCAAGGCTACAAAATCCACAGGACCCAGAGCATGAATGTCCTCCAGGGTAATGCGGTATTGCTTCTCCTGGTGTGTCAGGAGGAACTCGGCCTTTTCTTCCAGTTCCTTTTTGGCCGCAAGATTACCCGCGTTCAAGTAAGCTAGGACCGCTATCGTACAAAGAAGGACTGTAATCGTAGTAATGATTACTCTGGTACTTGCTGCCATCCTCTTTTTTGTGATCATCACTGCTCACCGCAGCTTTCCCATTGGATCCAGGGCACGACCAGATCCAGTAGGCGAAACTCCCCATGATCACCGAGTTTGCTGCCGGAGGTGGGATGTTGTCCGTGGTCCGCGAGGACAAAGACGGTACCGGTGAAATCTGCACAGAGCTCCTGGACGTAGAGGTCCAGTTCACCTAGCTTCAGAGCAGCCTCGGGGGAGAGGGGTCCATAGGTGTGGGCCAGATCATCGTAGCCGTGAAAATGAACAAAGACGAGGTCGGCTCCATCTGCAAGTTCCCTTTGAGCACAGGCGAAGACTTCATCATCGGTGCTGCCGTTGGAGTTGAGATCGGGATTTAAGATCTGATCGATACTGAGGGAAATAACGGTAGTAGACCCTTCCACCATGGAGGCGGTTTTGCCCATATTTGTGGCGGCTGTAAACATATCATCCACAAGAAGCGTCCGCATCTGTCTTGCGGTGATACCATTTTCCTTGGGGAGGCGACCTGTGACGATGGCTCCAAGACCAACGGGGGAGATAGACGGCATCACGGTGCGGGCGGGCTGAGGATGCAGGCTGCATAAAAAGGAGGGCTGCAGTTCTAAAAGGTTGAGGTAACCGAGCCCATCCAGTAAGATCATTAACACCCGGCCTTCCTCCAGGGCTGCCAGGGCCCGGGGGGCTAGGTCCATAACGGAGTCTGCAGGCGGATCCACCCAGATGCCGATAATGTCGGGTTTTCTTGTTCTAGCATTAGGGGCCAGATAGTCTGCGGAGTTCCCGCGCCACTCCAAAAACCCCTCCAGGTCAATTTCACTTTGGTCTCCATCGCCGAAATAGGCCAAAGCAGTTGGCTTTGTCTTGGATTCGTCCTCTAGGTAGTGGTGCAGGGGGATCAAATTGCGGCGGCTGTAGACCTTGGTTGTTAGGCTGCCCTTTTTGGCTTCTCTCTCCGGCACCATTCGGCATACACCCTCCGCGGTAAAGAGCTCGCCATAGGTGAGAGCTGTTTCCTTTGTTCCATCGATCAGGCGAAGGCAGGGGGCCTTGGGACCTGGATTGGCGGCTTTGACTACGATGTAATCCATGTATTTGATCCCCGCCTGCCGGGGATGACCTTCCGAAATGAACTGCCATCCATACTCGGGGGTCAGGCGGAGATAACACGTACTGGAGATCTGCTCCAGAGGAATCTCGGCGACAGCACCATCGGGAGAGGAGAACAAGATCGTGATCTGCTCTCCCAAGATGCCTGCGCTGGCCAAGACGGGTTCAAGGGGGATGACCTCTTGGCTTTGCCCTTGGTGCTGGATTTCTATGCTCTCCCAACCGTAGTAACCTGTAAGGACAACTTCTTTGTGGACATCACCGGTGACAGTTAAGGTCAAGGCCCATGGGTCTGGGGCTTTCTGCGCGCGACAAAGAGACAGCTCTGCAATAAGGAAAAACAGGACAAGGAGCATGGCCATGAGCGCCCTCTTATGGCTTGGCATCGGGCTGACCTCCCACAAAGAGAATTCCTAAGCTATGAATGTTCTGTGCAATAAAATGGGCTACAAGCCCCCCCAGGCCTCCAGACAGAGCAGCAACGCTTAGAGCGAGCAGCATGGGGATGAGGGGCAGATTGAAAATGGCAAGATTGACTGCAAAGCTTCCCGCCAGATTGGCAGCCATCCCTCCTACAAAGCAGCAAAGGGCACAGCAGCCCCAATGTCGGCTGAGAATAAACCAGATTTCCACGGCCAAACCCGAGAGCGTGTAGGTGAAGAGACTGGCCGCTCCGTGGGAACCGAATGTCCCGGTAATGGCCACCAGGACAGCCTGGATCAAAGACACCATCAGGGCGGCGCCAGGTTTTCGCAGCAGGGCGCCTGCCAGTACCAAGAACATCATATAGAAACCCCCGGCAAGCACACCGCCGGGAATGAACAAAGGTCCGGTGATGATGTGGGCCAAAGGTACCACAATACCTTTCACTGCGATCCCGATCGCAGCGAGCATGGCTAGGACAATGTACTCCCACAGGCGAAAACGGAGTTTGTTCATGGCACCACAATCTTTGCCACAAACTTGGTCCAGTAATTGGCTGTATAGTCCTCACTGGCGCAGAACCAAATCTGTCCGTTCTGCGGTTCCTCTGTGATGGGCTCGCCATCCTTGGAAAGGGCGAAGAGAGAGCCTGGGGCTTTAAGTACGTCCAAGGTGTAGGCCTGCTCAAAGCCATCTGACGCCACGACCCGAATACTCTTGGCCTCCTCCGCTCCGATCGCCTTGGCCAATTCACTCCAACGGACACCGCGGTAGGTGCCCACGGTAGTTTTTCCCCTGGAATTGGTGCGGGTTAGCACCACCTCAATTTGTTCTAGAGCCAAAAACTCTTCTCTGGTCATGGACTCCAGGACGGCGCCTTCCAATCTGAGCAAGACCTCCTCCTGGGCCGTGCCGCTTCTAGCTGGGCAAATCAATAAAGTAAGCAGAATCACAAGGATACAGGATGCGAATTTTTTCACAAAGCACCTCCTAGCAGGCCCTCACCGGCGAACATGTCCACTACTGATGAGCTCAGTTGCAGGCTTCAATGGCCACCAGGTACTTAACCTTTCCTCCACCGGGAAGAGCGCTGAGGTCATAGCCGTCGAATTTGGCCCGAGTATAGCCCTTCTTTTCATCGGGATAGATGGTACCATAGGGTATGGCCTTGGCCGGGATTTCCACTGTAAAGCCGTCACTTCCAACAAAGAGATAACTCTCGGCCTCTTCCATCTGCACCTGGTCAAAGAGATCGGCAACAGCTGTCTCCACGCCAAAAAAGACGGCGACCTGATCCGCTATGACCAGCTCAAGCTGCTTAACCCGCATGCCCAGGCTCATCTCCTCCGAGAAGTAGAGGGGAAGATCAGCTTCTCTGCCTGGCTCGGCTTCCAGGGTTACATAACTTGCCAGGAATAGCTCCGCCATTTCCGTTTTGACATGACCATCCCTGGCGATTATGGTCACGGGGCTATTGGGGATCTCGCAGCCGAGGGCCTCAAAAAAGCAAGCGAGGGAATGGGCCTGAACTTTGTACCCTCGATTGTTAAGCTCCACCGCTTCCAGTTCCTCGGCAGCTTGGCGGAAGAAATGGATGCTTCGGACATGCGTGTCCATCGTCTCGGAAGCCGCATCCCCGAGGAGTTCGATCTTGGCTAAGTTCTTCACCCAGTACATGGAGCGCTCGCCCGGTAGGCAGCTTCTGGGAAACTCCAGATCTTCACCGTCTCTCTTGAGCATGATATAAACGTCTGCACCGGCGTAGGTTTCGGCCGGAGCCGACATCACATACTCATCCGAAGCGATCAGGTTGATGGAGGCAATGCCTGCCAGATCCAACCCGTGTTCCCTTAACAGGGATGTCAAGGAGAAACCCGTAACAGTTACATCTGTAACCTGACCTGAGGAACTGATGTTTGTGGTCGTGAAGGTCTCCTGGGGGAGCTCCTGCATCTGCGCGGCGCTGAGGCGGAGTTCAAATCCCGGGCCCTTGATTTCCAGCAGGGCCTGGGGTGATAGGGCCTGGACAGTGTGGACAAGCATCAACGGAGCCAAGAACGCCAAGATCAATGCCAAGTATTTCTTCATCCTTCTCTCCCCAATCGACATATTTTACAAAACGAGGGTAAATTCAACAGCCTGCCTTTCTATACAGTGTACCCCAAGATTTACCAGAGATCAATGATAAAATTTTAGCGAACTCTTTCTTTCCACCATCCAAGGCAGGGAGCGGGGAGTTTGCAGCGAATTCCCTTGGTAGATTCTAGTTGATTGCGGAAGAAAGTGAGGGGAGAATCACTGTGCGGGAACAAAGGACGGATTTTGATCGGAACACGAAGTGGATTTGGGGAAGCGGCCGCTCTCCTGAGGAGACAAACCAATACCAGGCCTTTCGAAAGAGTTTTACCTTTCAAGGCGGCGGCAGCACGGAGCTGAAGATTACCGCAGACAGCCGTTACGTTCTCTACCTTAACGGAGAGCGATTGGGGCAGGGTCCGGTGCGAAGCTGGCCCTTTGACCAGAAATATGATCGCTATGATCTGACCTCAAGATTGAGGCCAGGTCAAAATACAGTGGCGATCCTGGTCCAGTACTTAGGTGTTTCTACCTTTCAGTATATTGCCGGCCGGGGAGGACTCCTCTGCGAGATCGTACACGTCGAGGGGGACGCATCTACCATCCTGGCGGCCAGCGATCAGACCTGGCTGACGAGGACGCACCCTGCGTATCTCTCGAACGTGCCTCGCATGTGCTGTCAAATGGGCTTCGAAGAACACTTTGATGCTAACTTGGATTTTCTGAGTTCAGCAGGAAGCTGGCTGGATACGAACTACATTGACACGGACTGGGAACAGGCCATCGTGCTTGGGGAAATTGGCATGGAGCCCTGGCTGTCCCTCTCCGAGCGGGATATTCCCTTTCTCACCGAAGAGGAACTCTATCCTCAAAAGGTGGGCCGGCCCCGTCTGGTTGAACCTATCTCCTACAGCTTCAACATTGACTTGCGGTCCTTGTTCTGCCCCGAAAAAAGAGATGCCAATCCAGAAACTCTCGACGGAGCTCTGCTGTTTCGCCTCTCCTCGCCGGGGGATACAACCATCACTTGGCAGAAGTTCAAGGTTTACGGTTTTGGCGGCCGCGTCTTTGTGAATGGGGAAGAGCTGGACTTTGGCGATACCATGGCAGCGCAGGTCAAGATCCTCCAAGGTGACAATCTTGTCGTGGTCGATCTATGCGGTTCATGGCACGATTTATACTATCCCTTTGGGATCTGGAGTGAAAAGTCTCTGGAGTGTGGGTCGCTGATCGAACAGACCCTCAGTTTTGACCATGTGCAGCTGGACCCGGACTTTCTCGCACCCCTGCTGCAGGCGGAGGATGTGGAGGGAGTCTTGGCGCTGATCCAATCTCTGTTCCTGCAGGCGGTACCGGCTGAGGCGGTCCGCGAGAGTGTCTTCGCCCAGACCAGTCAGGTCAAGAAGAAGCCCGGTGAGGTTCGAACCGATAACTTGGAAGCACTCTGCTCGGGCCAGGGGAGTGAAGCCATCATCTTTCCCTCCGCTGACGGTTCTGCCATCGAACTCCTCTTGGACTTTGGCCGGGAGGTAGTGGGGTACCTTGAGTTTGAGGTTTCCGGGGAGGCTCAGGTGATCTTGGATCTCAACTGCTTCGAAGGGATCCAGGAAGGGCGCTGGCTCTTCACGGAAGGTCTCAACAACGTCCTCCGCTACTACACAAGGGAAGGGAGGCAGTTTTACCATTCGGTGGTGCGGCGCGGTTTTCGCTATGCCCTGCTCACCCTGCGCGGTTTAAAGACTCCCTTTCGAATTCGGTATGTGCGGCTGCTGCAAAACACATATCCCACGGCGAACACCGCGTCGTTTCGGTGTTCGGACTATCTTCTGAACAGCATTTGGGACCTGAGCCGCTACACCAGTCGCCTTTGCTCCGAGGATACCTATGTGGATTGCCCAGCTTACGAACAGGCCTTTTGGGTGGGCGATGCCCGCAATGAAGCGCTGGTCGACTACTACACAAGCGGTGATTACCGCCTTTCCAAGCGCTGTTTGAAACTGGTGGCGGTATCACTCAGGCGGTCAGATCTCCCTGAGTCCCAGGTGCCCAGCGGCTGGCAGGACATCCTGACCGCCTGGAGCCTGCTGTGGCTTTTGGCTTGCCGGGAGTACTATCTGTACAGTGGAGATCGCCAGACCCTCCTGGAGATCTATCCAGCCATTCGAGAGACCTTAAACGCCTTTCTCGGCGAATACCTAAATGCAGATGATCTATTGGAGATTGAGGCCTGGAACATGCTGGACTGGGCTGGTATGGATACTCCCCGCCAGGGTATTGTGACGCATCAAAACGCCTGGCTTGTTAAGGCGCTGAGGGAAGTGAGTGCCTTAGCACAGCAGCTGGGGGTAGAGACGAAGGATGAGGATAGCGCAACCTTCCTCTTTTTTGCGGATAAAATCAAAGCGGCCCTGAACAAACACCTGTGGTCCGAAGACGACGGGGCCTTCAGCGATTGCCGCCATGTTGACGGAAAACTTTCCGCAACCATCAGCCAACAAACCAATACGGTGGTCTACCTATGTGGTTGTGCCGAAGGCGATCGAAGGGACAAGCTGGCGGAATATGTTCGCCAGGCACCAGAGGCCTGGGTCCAGATTGGCTCGCCCTTTATGATGTTCTTCAGCCTGGAGGCCTTGGTGCAGCAGGGGCAGTTTTCCAGAATCCTCAGCCTAATTCGGGATAACTGGGGCTTGATGCTCGATCGCGGTGCCACCACCTGTTGGGAGATGTTCCCTGGGTATGAACAGGACCGCTGGACCCGCAGTCACTGCCACGCCTGGTCGGCGGCTCCCGGGTATTTTCTGCCGGCTTACCAATTGGGGGTCCGACCCCTCAAACCAGGTTTTGCCGAGGTGCTGATCCGTCCAGAACCGGTGGATCTTACCTGGTGTCAGGGCCTTGTGCCGACTCCTCACGGCGAGATCGCAGTTGATTGGAGCTGGGAGGATGCATTTTCCATCTCCGTTACTCTGCCCAGACCGCTTCCCTGTGTGATTCAGCTGCCTGCTGGAATCGAAGGGGCCCAGGTTGAAACGGGGGAAGGGCGTTGGGAAATGGGTGCAGGGGAGCGCTTGACCTTTAGGAGCGATTCCTGTACGCAGATAAAACTGGCGGCGCAGATAGCAAAGGATGATCATGAAGTGGAGGAAGAGTGCGATGTATAGCTTTAGAGACGATTATAGTGAGGGGGCCCATCCCAGGATCCTCAGTGCCCTGGTGGAAACCAATCTGGAGCAGGCTGTGGGTTATGGAGAGGACAGGTTCTGCCTCCAGGCTGCGGAGCTGATCAAAAAGAGGCTGGGCCGGGAGGATGTGGATATTCATTTCATCCCCGGAGGGACCCAGACCAATCTGATCGCCATCTCGGCCTTTCTAAGGCCCCACGAAGCGGTGATTGCGCCTTTAACCGGTCATGTGGAGGTACATGAAGCCGGGGCCATTGAAGCTACTGGGCATAAGATCATCACTTCGCCAGGAAGCGAGGGAAAACTCACCCCCGCAGACGTCGAGCGAGCGGTGGAAACCCATACGGATGAGCATATGGTCAAACCAAGGCTGGCCTATATCTCCAATGCCACCGAAGTCGGTTCGATTTATACTGAAGCAGAGCTTAGGGCCTTGAGCCAGGCCTGCAGGGAGCACAAGCTGCTGCTCTTTATGGACGGCGCTCGGCTCGGTTCGGCCTTAACCTCCAGCAAAAATGACCTCACCCTGGGTAAGATCGCCGCTCTAGTGGACGCCTTTTATATCGGGGGCACAAAAAACGGCGCCTTAATCGGCGAGGCGCTGGTGATTTGCACAGACAGCCTCAAAGAGGACTTCCGCTTCCATATCAAGCAAAAAGGGGCGATGTTGGCGAAGGGCCGTTTGCTGGGAATTCAGTTTCGAGAACTCTTCCGGGATAATTTGTTCTTTGAACTAGCCCAGCATGCCAATGCCATGGCGGCCAAAATCCAAGATGCCCTGTTCCAGTTAGGCTGCGAGCTCTTGCTGTTCTCTTCCTCCAATATGCTCTTTCCCATCCTGCCTAACCGGGTCTTGGATCAATTAGCTGAAAAGTATTCGTTCACTGTCTCCCAGCCCATGGATGCTGATCATTCCATGATTCGCCTGGTTACCTCCTGGGCTACGAGGGAAAGCGCGGTGGACGAGTTGATCCAGGACCTCAGGAGCCTGCTTTAGGAGCGGGCGAAGACCCTCTGCCCTCCCACATAAGTGGCTGTAACCTGCATGGTCAAGAGTTCGTCCGGCGGCACCTCGGTGGGATCGGCGGGCAGAATCACAAAATCAGCGAGCTTCCCAGGACTTAAGCTGCCTTTGATTCTCTCTTCATGGGCCGCATAGGCCGATCCTTGTGTCAACAGGGCCAGGGCGTTTTTGGGGCTAAGCCGTTCCATGGGATGCCATCCCCGGGGAGGATAGCCCTGGTGATCTTGGCGAGTAATGGCGGCGTGCATCCCCCACAGGGGATTGCAGGACTCCACAGGACTGTCGGATCCTCCCGCTGTATGGATGCCCAGATCCCCCATGGTCTTCCAGGCATAGGACCACCTGGCTTTCTCTGCGCCGATCCTCTTCTCCACAAAGTGAAGGTCCGTGGGGACGAAAATGGGCTGAATGTCACACACTACCCCGAGGCTGGCCATGCGCTTGAGCTGATCGAGTCTTGTGATCTGAGCATGGATGATGCGGGGGCGGGCGGTCCAGTGGGCTTGGGCGCGCCGGGCTTTTTCGCAGCTGTCCAGCACCATGTCGATGGCCCGATCGCCAATGGCATGGACTGCAACCTGCAGATTGTTCTGCGCCGCCAAAGAGACGAGCTGATCAAGTTCGTCCTGGGTGTAGATGGGCATTCCCGAGTTAAGGGGTTCATCGGCATAAGGGTAGGTCAAAGCTGCGGTGCGTCCGCCTAAGGAGCCGTCGGCAAAAAGCTTCAGAGGACCGAGGGTCAGGTGTGTTCCCTGCTGGTAGGTCTTCCAGACCTCAATGTACGTCTGCAGCTCCTCCACAGTGGCCATGGTGGATTGCAGCTGGATTCGAATGGGAAGCTCTCCCGCCCGGGCCAATTGTCCATAGGCTTCCAGGCGGTTTTTGAGCGTTCGAGTTCCATGGAGGTCATTGCTTTGGACCGTAGTGAGTCCTAAGGAAGCCGCCGCCTGGCTGGCAATTCCGATCACCCGCTTCAAGTCATGCACAGTGGGGGAAGGGATCAAGCGCTTCACAAGGGAAATGGCGTTTTCCCTCAAGACTCCAGTGGGCGCCCCTCCTTCGTCGCGATCGATCCCGCCTCCGGGCGGGTCTTGTCTTTCGGCATGAATGCCCGCCATCTCCAGGGCTTTGGAGTTGGCTATGCAAATATGTCCGCAGACCCGGGTGAAAAGGACGGGATTGACCGTGGAAATTCGATCCAAATCGGATTTGGCAGGGAGGGTCTTCAGGGCGAAGTTCTCCTGGTTAAACCCTCGGCCCAAGATCCAAAATTGGCTGGGGTTCCGATCATGGTAGTCTTGACCCAGCCGGATCAGGTCCGGGACAGATCGGGCTGGGCTCAAATCGATCCCGTCCATACTCTGCCCCAGGTTGATCAAATGCATATGGCTGTCGTTAAAACCTGGGACCACCACTTCACCCTTGAGATCGATGGTTTCGGTCTGCTCTGTTCTTAGGGGAAAGATCTCGTCAGTCGTCCCGACAGCCAAGATCCGATCGCCCTGGATGGCCATGGCTTCAGCCATGGGGGCTGCGTCATGGAGGGTGAGGATTTTCCCGCCGTGGAAGAGGATAGAGGGCTGTGTTTGTTCTCCCATGAGGATCCTCCGATCTTTAGAGCTGCGCCACAGTCACAAACTCGTATCCGAGCTCTTTGAGGGTTCGGATTACCTCTGGCAAGGCCACAAGTGTCGCTGGGCCATTACAATGCATCAGGACGATGGCGCCGTTGTGATGCTGGGTCAGAATGCGGTTCATAATCTGATCAAAGGAGTTGCGATGACTGTCCCAGTCAAAAGTATCCAGAGACCAGCGTACAATGTGCCACCCCAACTCGCGTAGGAAAACTGTCGAATCGGGCCGCAGGGATCCATAGGGGGGACGCATAATCATGGGGTACTCTCCTGTCAGCTTTTCCACTGCCCGGGAGGTTGGATCCAGTTCTAATGCCACGATGTCTTCATTGGTCATCAGGGAGAGGTCAGCATGACTGCGAGAGTGATTGGCGATCAAATGCCCTTCACTAAACATGCGTTCTACTAGTTCTGGATGGCGTTCTACCTGGTTTCCAACGACAAAAAACGTAGCCGCCACGTCCTCTGCTTTGAGGATATCGAGAATGCCTGAGGTATGGGAGGCATTGGGCCCGTCATCAAAGGTCAGGGCGACCTTTTGAAATGGAACGGGATCAGGTGCGTCCACATCATCCACGGGGCTGGGTTTAAGGATCGGGGGGTGCTTGACTCGCACAACAGGTCCTTCCTTCAATACCTGCGGCCAGGGATTGTGTTCCAGAAGCTCATTGATATGCAGTTGTTCGGCTCGAATGGGGCCAGGAAA
>DUPN01000106.1 GCA_012838305.1 Bacillota bacterium
AGCTTCAGGAAGGCACCGAGATGATTATGCCTGGTGACAACACCAATCTGGTGGCGGAGCTGATTACTCCCATCGCCATGGAAGAAGGTCTGCGCTTTGCTGTGCGCGAAGGCGGCCGTACGGTTGGAGCAGGCGTTGTAACGAAAATCCTGGCCTAAGTTAGGACAGGCAAACACAAGCTATTTGATACATCCAGGGGGACTTTTCCCCCTTTTCCTATGGATTTGTCACAGGGCGCCCAAACCCCTTGTACAGTAGGTAACGGGGTATTGACACCCGATCTAAAATGTGTTAAATTCTAAAGGTATTTTGACTGTCTGGAGGTGGCGGCCGTGCGTGTCGGTATTACGTTAGAATGTACCGAGTGTAAGAACCGGAATTACCGTTCGAATAAGAACAAGAAAAACGATCCGGATCGCATTGAGATGCAGAAGTACTGCAAGACTTGTAAAACCCATACCGTTCATAAAGAAACCCGGTAAGGGAAAAGGATGTGAGAATGTGGCAACAGCACCGAGCAAGCCTGCTTTGTGGGTTAAACTCACGAAGTTCTTACGGGAAGTGCGCTCCGAGATGCGCAAGGTTTCCTGGCCCAGCCGAAAGGAGTTAATCACCTACACGATTGTAGTTATCATTACTATGATTGTCGTTGCGTTGTTCACGAGCGTTGTTGATGTACTCATTTCTGGGTTCTTGAACCTATTGGCTCGACTAAGGGGGTAAAAGGGCCAGCTTTTGGTCCCTTCGACATGAGTGATAACGTGAATGAAAACAGAAATTGGTATGTTGTACACACCTACTCCGGCTATGAGAACAAGGTGAAGACAGACCTGGAAAAACGGGTCGAGTCTATGGAGATGGAAGACAAGATCTTCCAAATCGTTGTGCCCATAGAGGAAGTAGTGGAGTATAAGGATGGCAAAAAGAAAATTTCGCAACGCAAGGTATTCCCAGGCTATGTTATGGTAGAAATGATTGTCACCGATGATTCGTGGTACGTGGTGCGTAACACGCCTGGTGTAACAGGATTTGTGTCCAGCGGGGTCAAACCCATCCCCCTGGAGAAGCACGAAGTGGATGTGATCTTGCGTGATATGGGTATGTCTAAGACGAAAGCAGACTTCGCCCCAGGTGAGTCCGTGAAGGTTGTAGCTGGCCCCTTCGAAGATTTCACCGGTACCGTCACCGAGGTCAATCTGGATAAGGGTAAGTTATGGGTTAGCATTTCTATGTTTGGAAGGGATACGCCTGTGGAACTAGATTTCCACCAGGTGGCTAGACTGTAATTGGTCTAGGCTTTGAGTGGGAGGACGAAAGTCCGCCATGACCACATTATTCTAAGGGGGTGTATGCGCCGTGGCAAAGAAGGTAAGTGCCATTATCAAGCTGCAAGTGAACGCTGGCAAGGCCAACCCGGCGCCGCCGGTCGGACCGGCATTAGGTCAACATGGTGTGAATATTATGGAGTTCTGTAAGACGTTCAACGAACGGACTGCGAATCAAGCCGGGATGCTGATTCCAGTAGTGATTACCGTATACGAGGATCGCACCTTTACGTTCGTCACCAAGACTCCGCCTGCATCTGTTTTGATCAAAAAGGCCATGAAAATTGAGCGTGGCTCTGGTGTGCCAAATCGGGAGAAGGTTGGAACTATCAAGCGAAGTCAAGTCAAGGAAATCGCTGAGTTGAAGATGCCCGACCTCAATGCAGCCAATGTAGAGAGTGCTATGCGGATGGTGGAAGGCACCGCCCGCAGCATGGGAGTTGTTGTTGAGGACTAGCTGGAGAGCGCTATAAATATAGGTGGGAGGATTTAATCCGCTTGCACCACAAAGGAGGACAATACTATGGCAAAACGAGGTAAACGGTATCAGGACGTGGCGAAGCTCGTTGATACCGAAAAACTCTACTCACCCGGTGAGGCCATTAATTTAGTGAAGCAATGCGCATCGGCCAAATTCGACGAGACGGTTGAAGTTGCCTTTAAGTTGGGTGTCGACCCGCGGCACGCCGATCAACAAGTACGTGGTACAGTCGTGTTACCCCATGGCACCGGACGCGAAGTCAGGGTTTTGGTTTTTGCTAAGGCCGAAAAAGCCGAGGAGGCCAAGGCAGCCGGGGCAGATTTTGTCGGAGCGGAAGAACTTGCTGAGAAGATCCAAGGCGGCTGG
Organism: Bacillota bacterium; assembly: GCA_012838305.1. Lineage (GTDB taxonomy): Bacteria > Bacillota > Limnochordia > Darwinibacteriales > Darwinibacteriaceae > UBA5420. The sequence goes on from DUPN01000106.1 coordinate 2,173, forward strand.
ACTGATTTTGATGTGGCCATTGCCACACCTGATATGATGGGTGTTGTGGGTCGGCTGGGAAGAATTCTAGGACCCCGCGGCCTTATGCCCAATCCCCGTACCGGAACGGTCACCCCTGATGTTGCCAAGGCGGTGGAGGAGTCTAAAGCCGGTAAGGTAGAGTATCGCGTGAACAAAGAAGCCGGCATGCATGTGCCCATTGGCAAAGCCAGCTTTACCGAGGAGCAGCTCCTTGAGAACTTGGCCGCGCTGATGGATGCGGTGGTCAAAGCCCGCCCTGCGGCAGCCAAGGGAACTTTTGTACGCAAGCTGCATCTCTCCACAACGATGGGCCCTGGGATCCGTCTCAATGCCCAAGAGGCTGTGGCCCTTCGCTAGACTGCTATTCGAAAATGGGTTGACCCCGCTCGGAACCCATGGTATACTACTGACGTTGTCTTTTTGAAACGTAGTTCAAAGACAAATTAACCAGACCGTAGACAGTCGGTGTCGTTAGGCAAGCCGCATCAGGCTTGCAGAGACTTAAAGTAGCGCATGCTACGCCCACCGAGGTTGGAGAGATGTGTTCCGAAGTCTTCTTCGTAATGCGATTAGGGGATCTCCGCCTTGCTGCGGTAGATCCTTTTGTTTTGCGAGGAGGAGGTGAAACGATGGCACGACCAGATAAAGTGGCAATGGTTGCCGAAATTCAAGAGCGTTTATCCAAATCTCAAGGGACCGTCCTCACCGATTACCGAGGCATCAATGCAGGCGACATGACCGCCCTGCGTAAAGAGCTGAGGGAGGCCGGCGTGGAATACAAGGTCTTCAAAAACACCCTGACAATCTTGGCTGCACAGGAACTGCAGATGGACGGATTGGTTCCCTTTCTAAACGGACCCACCGCCTTTGCCTTTGGCTACAACGACCCCGTGGCCCCTGCCAAAATTTTGAGCGAGTTTGCGAAAAAGAACAAAGCGCTGGAGATTAAGGCTGGAATTGTTGAGGGGAAGATCGTTGGTCCCGAAGGTGTGGCCAACCTGGCTGATTTACCGAGCAGAGAAGTGCTTTTGTCCATGGTTGTCCGTGGCATGCAAGGGCCCATTTCTGGTATGGTCAATGTATTGCAGGGTAACATTCGCAATTTGGTATATGCCTTAGAGGCTATCAGGGAACAAAAAGAAGCAAGTGCATAAAAAGCATCCTTAAGGAGGGTATTCAACATGACGAGAGAAGATATTTTGCAGGCGATTGAGAATATGACTGTTTTGGAACTAAGCGAGCTAGTGAAGGCTATGGAAGAGAAGTTTGGCGTATCCGCCGCTGCTCCAGTGGCTGTCGCTGCCGCACCTGTTGCAGCTGAAGCTGTGGAAGAGAAGACCGAATTTGACGTTATCCTTGTGGGACCTGGTGAAAAGAAGATTAACGTAATTAAGGTTGTCCGCGAACTGACAGCCCTTGGCCTCAAAGAAGCCAAAGAACTCGTTGACAATGCTCCTAACCCTGTAAAGGAGGGCATTTCCAAGGAGTTGGCCGAGGAAGTCAAGGCCAAGTTGGAAGAAGCTGGAGCTACTGTAGAGATTAAGTAATCGGTGTACTCTTTGCGTCAAATATCAACAACAGAAAAGGACTTCCTTTCGGGGAAGTCCTTTAGCTACCACTGTTTACCGATACTGCCTGTCAAACCGCTCCCAAAAACCGCACAAACACCGATCGAGATTGCTTGACAACAAAAAACCCCTGTGATATCATGGATAAGTGGTAAATGGGGAAAATAAACCTACTTTCATGTATATTCAACATCACAAAGGGGAATCCTGCTATCTTCTCAAAAATTTTGGAAGGTTAGTCAGAAGTAAATAATTCAAGCGAGGGAAAAAGCCCTTGCTTTTCATCATGTTTCTCAGACACCAAAAGGAGGAGAGGCCCTTGGTAGAAGCAAGACACGGGAGAAAACGCGATCGCTACAGCTTTGGGAAGATCGAAGAAGTACTTGAAATGCCCAATTTGATTGAGATTCAGCACAAATCGTACCGATGGTTCTTAGAAACTGGTTTAAGAGAAATGTTCGATGACGTATCTCCTATCCAAGATTTTACAGGTAATTTGGTGCTCGAATTCATGGAGTACTCCTTTGGTGAACCGAAATACGCTGTGGAAGAATGCAAAGACCGTGATGTGACATATGCCGCCCCGTTGCGTGTGAGGGTGCGTCTGATCAACAAGGACACACAGGAAGTTAAAGAACAAGAAGTCTTTATGGGCGACTTTCCTCTTATGACCGATAACGGTACCTTTATTATTAACGGCTCAGAACGCGTAATTGTCAGTCAATTGGTGCGATCCCCAGGAGTCTATTTCAACTACACCGTTGATACCAGCGGAAAGAAACTTTTCGCGGCCAGTATCATTCCCAACCGGGGAGCATGGTTAGAGTTTGACACGGATTCTAGTGACGTACTATGGGTGCGCATTGACAGAACACGGAAGCTGCCCGTGACTGTGCTGATCCGCGCCTTGGGTCTAGGCACTGATGATGCTATTCGCAGAACCTTTCATGAAGCCCCAGGCATTCTCGCCACATTAGAGAAGGACAACACTCAATCCGAAGCGGATGCCATGATCGAGATCTATAAACGCCTGCGTCCAGGGGAACCTCCCACAGAGGAGAGTGCCCGTGGGCTTTTTGCCACGCTTTTTTATGAGCCTAAACGCTATGATTTGGCTGGGGTAGGCCGTTACAAGATTAATAAGAAATTGCGCCTAATTGAGCGTCTCGTTGGACGCGTCAGTGTGGATAATATCGTACATCCTGAAACAGGCGAACTCCTCGTGGAGCGGGGCCAGAAGATCACCCGCCGTCAGGCGGAGCAGGTTCATGCGGCCGGTATTAATGATGTCCTCATTTCTGCTCGCGACGGAAGCCAGATTCGCTTGTTCTCCAACCAGCAGCCCGCGGAAAATGTTACCGTGATCACCCCTGCGGACATTTTGGCTACCATCAATTACATGGTGGCCCTTTCTTGGGACATTGGGACAGTGGACGACATTGATCACCTGGGCAATCGCCGTCTCAAGAGTGTAGGGGAGCTTTTGCAGAACCAATTTCGTATTGGCTTAAGCCGTATGGAAAGGGTAGTCCGGGAGCGCATGACCATTCAAGATGTAGAGGTCATTACACCGCAAGCGCTGATCAACATCCGGCCGGTGGTAGCTTCCATTAAGGAGTTCTTTGGTTCCAGCCAGCTTTCACAGTTTATGGACCAAACCAACCCCTTAGCGGAACTGACACACAAGCGCCGTCTCAGTGCCCTTGGACCCGGCGGTCTTTCGCGGGATCGGGCCGGCTTTGAGGTCCGGGACGTGCATCATTCTCACTACGGCCGCATGTGCCCCATTGAGACTCCGGAAGGACCGAATATTGGTCTGATTGGAGCCCTTTGTACCTATTCCAGAATCAACGACTATGGTTTCATTGAAACGCCCTATCGGGTGGTGGATGATGGCTTGGTGACCGAGGAGATTCGTTACCTGACTGCTGACGAAGAAGACGTCTTCAGGATTGCCCAGGCCAACGAAAAAACCACTGAGGATGATCATTTTGAACGTACGAAAGTGACTGTCAGGGAACGGGAAGAAATCAAGAACGTTCCTGTAAGCTCCGTAGATTTTATGGATGTTTCGCCGAAACAGACTGTGAGTATCGCTACGGCGCTGATTCCCTTCTTGGAGAACGATGACGGCGCCCGGGCTTTGATGGGTGCGAACATGCAAAGACAGGCGGTTCCCCTCATTGAGTCCGAGGCACCCTTGGTGGGTACAGGCATGGAATACAAGGCGGCCATCGATTCCGGTGCCGTTGTCCTGGCCAAGAAAGACGGAGTGGTTGAACGGGTGACGGGGAATGAGATCGTGGTTCGAACCGCTTCAGGTAAGGATCGCTACAGGCTGCTTAAGTTTGAGCGTTCCAACCAAGGGACGTCCATCAACCAGAAGCCCCGCTGCTATGTGGGCCAGGAGGTCAAAGCCGGCGATGTTCTGGCAGACGGCCCATCCACCGATCAAGGTGAACTGGCCTTGGGACGTAATGTGGTGGTGGCCTTTGTCCCCTGGGAAGGTTACAACTATGAAGACGCCATTTTGCTCAGCGAAGATCTGGTTAAAGAGGATGTGTTTACCTCCATCCATATCGAGGAGTATGAAGCCCAGGCCAGGGATACCAAGCTCGGTCCGGAAGAAATAACGCGGGATATCCCCAATGTGGGTGAGGACAGCTTAAAGAACCTCGATGACCGCGGCATCGTGCGCATCGGTGCAGAAGTGAAGCCCGGCGATATCTTAGTCGGAAAGGTTACGCCTAAGGGTGAAACGGAACTGACGGCAGAAGAGCGTTTGCTGCGGGCCATTTTCGGCGAAAAGGCACGTGAAGTAAGGGATACATCCTTACGGGTGCCCCATGGTGAGGGCGGGATTGTGGTTGATGTTCGTGTCTTCACGAGAGAAGATGGTGATGAGCTCTCCCCAGGAGTCAATCGGTTAGTGCGCTGCTATGTGGCGCAGAAACGCAAGATCTCCGAGGGCGACAAGATGGCAGGACGTCATGGTAATAAAGGTGTTATTTCCAGAATCATGCCTGTGGAGGATATGCCGTTCCTGCCCGACGGAACGCCGGTGCAGATCGTGTTGAATCCCCTGGGTGTGCCCTCACGGATGAATATCGGGCAGGTTCTGGAGACCCACTTGGGCATGGCAGCCAATCTTTTGGGTATTCATGTGGCCACACCGGTTTTTGACGGGGCCAGTGAGATAGAAGTTATGGACATGATGGAGAAGGCCGGTATGTCAAGGGACGGCAAGACCATTCTCTATGATGGCAGAACAGGTCAGCCCTTCGACAATCCAGTCACAGTAGGTATCATCTACATGGTCAAATTGTCCCACTTGGTGGATGACAAGATCCATGCCCGTTCCACCGGTCCTTACTCTCTCGTGACCCAGCAGCCGCTGGGCGGTAAGGCGCAGTTTGGCGGACAAAGGTTTGGAGAAATGGAAGTGTGGGCCTTAGAAGCCTACGGTGCCGCCTATACCTTGCAGGAAATTCTGACCGTCAAATCCGATGATGTTGTGGGCCGGGTTAAGACCTATGAGGCCATTGTGAAAGGGGAAAACATTCCTGAACCGGGTGTTCCTGAATCCTTCAGGGTCTTGATCAAAGAATTGCAGAGCCTCGCCTTGGATGTGCGGGTCTTAGGGGAAAACGAACAGGAAATCGAGATCAAGGAAGAGGAAGAGGATATCAGCGAAATGGCCAGAGAGCTTGGCATTGATATTCAGGGTCGTGGTGTGAGTACAACCATTTCCCGCTCTCCTGAACCGGGTGGTCGTGATAAGCCTGAAGAGGAAGCAGAAGACGAGCAAGAGGATGACGAAGATCTGGCCCCTGATAGCCCTCTAGAGAGTGATGATTTTGTTCAGGAGGACCAGGACGACGATGAAGATGACGATTTGGATTTGGACGATGATTTTCCCTTAGGCGAACTCGATGATTTAGACGATGAAGACGATGATCTGTAACCAGTGAGCTGATGGACAAAAAGGAGGGACTGCCCTTGCTGGATGTCAATAATTTTGATCGCATTCGAATTGGTCTGGCATCACCAGAACAAATTCGGGCTTGGTCGAGTGGTGAAGTGAAGAAGCCGGAGACGATCAACTATCGGACACTCAAGCCAGAGCGCGAAGGTCTTTTCTGCGAAAAGATCTTTGGGCCAACACGGGATTGGGAATGCCATTGCGGCAAGTACAAGCGTGTGCGATACAAAGGAATTGTCTGTGACCGCTGCGGCGTCGAGGTAACTAGGGCGAAAGTGCGCCGGGAGCGGATGGGTCACATTGAATTGGCTGCTCCTGTCTCCCATATATGGTTCTTTAAAGGGATCCCCAGTCGCATGGGTTTGATTTTGGATATGTCTCCAAGAACCCTGGAGAAAGTTCTTTATTTTGCTTCGTATATTGTGATCAATCCAGGCGACCCCGGGATCACAGGTCTAGCAAAACAACAGCTCCTGAGCGAGGGCGAATACCGAGAGTATCGCGACAAGTATGGCCACGCCTTTGAGGCGGCCATTGGTGCTGAAGCCATCAAGCGTCTACTTGAAGAACTTGATTTGGAGGAAATGAGTAAGGAGTTGCGCAAAGAGATTACGGATACCTCTGGTCAGAGACGTGTCCGTGCTGTCAGGCGCCTGGAAGTGGTAGAGGCGTTTCGTACTTCAGGAAACGATCCCGCCTGGATGATCCTTGACGTGATTCCGGTGATACCACCGGAGCTGCGGCCTATGGTACAGCTTGACGGCGGCCGCTTTGCCACTTCGGACCTCAATGATTTATATCGCCGAGTGATTAACCGCAATAATCGTCTCAAGAGACTATTAGAACTTGGGGCGCCGGACATTATTGTTCGTAATGAAAAACGTATGCTGCAGGAAGCCGTGGATGCCCTGGTGGATAACGGCCGCCGAGGCCGCCCGGTAACAGGCCCCGGCAATCGTCCTTTGAAGTCCTTAAGTGATATGCTCAAGGGTAAGCAGGGACGCTTCCGCCAGAATCTCCTGGGGAAACGGGTAGACTACTCGGGCCGTTCCGTCATTGTAGTTGGACCGAATCTGAGGATGCATCAATGCGGATTACCCAAGGAGATGGCCCTGGAGCTGTTTAAACCCTTTGTCATGAAGGAACTGGTGGAGAAGGGCATTGCCCATAATATTAAGAGTGCCAAAAAGATGGTAGACCGGGTTCGTCCTGAAGTGTGGGACATCGTGGAAGAGGTGATCAAAGAGCATCCTGTGCTCTTAAACCGTGCACCTACTTTGCACCGCCTGGGCATCCAGGCTTTTGAACCGGTCTTGGTGGAAGGTAAGGCCATTCAGCTGCACCCTCTGGTGTGTTCTGCTTACAACGCGGACTTTGACGGCGACCAAATGGCCGTGCATGTGCCTCTCTCCGCCGAAGCCCAGGCAGAAGCACGTTTGCTTATGCTGTCCACCAATAATATCCTGGTGCCCTCCAGCGGCAGACCGATTGTCACTCCAAACCAGGACATGGTGATTGGTTTGTACTATCTGACTGCGGTGAAAGAGGGAGCCAAGGGTGAAGGACGCTATTTCGGCTCCATTGATGAAGTGATCCACGCTTACAACGCAGGCGCGATCAGCCTGCACGCCATGATCACTCTCAGACTTGATGACGAGGAGCGCACGCGCCTGGAGACCACGGCCGGCCGGCTTTTTGTCAATGCGATTTTGCCTGAAGGTATGGAGTATATCAATCATGAGCTGGATAAGAAGAAACTGGTCAACTTGGTGGAAAGCCTCTACAAGACCATTGGAGCCAACGACACCGCCAAGATCCTTGACGAGATTATGCAGCTCGGTTTTCAGTTTAGTACCCAGTCTGGAACAACTGTATCCGTGGAAGATATTGCTGTACCTCCCACCAAGCACCAGCGGATTCGTGCCGCGGAAGAAGAGGTGGAGCAGATTGAAGCCCAGTTCCGTAGAGGACTTTTGACTCCCGAGGAGCGTTACCAAAGGGTATGTACGGTCTGGACCAAGGTCAAAGAGGTTGTAACCAAAGAGATGCTGGATAACTTTGACAAATTTAACCCCGTCTACATGATGGCCATCTCCGGTGCCCGAGGTAATGAGTCGCAGATCAGCCAGTTGGCCGGTATGAGGGGTCTGGTGGCAGACCCAACGGGTCGTACCTTTGAAATCCCCATCAAAGCCAATTTCCGGGAAGGTCTGACGGTGTTGGAATACTTCATTTCCAGCCACGGTACCCGTAAAGGACTGGCAGACACAGCCATTCGAACGGCCGACTCCGGTTATCTAACCCGCAGGCTGGTTGACGTATCCCAAGATGTCATTGTACGGGAGCATGACTGCGGAACCGACAAGGGCATTGGCGTGCGGGCCATCAAGGAACTCACAGGTGATCGTGAAGCGATCATTGAGCCGCTCTGGGAGCGCCTGGTAGGACGGGTAGCTGCTGAAGATGTGGTCCATCCCCAGACCGGGGAGATCCTGGTAGAGACCAATGAGATGATCAATGACGATCTTGCCCGAAGTATTGAGAAGGCTGGGATCGAAGAGGTCAGGATCCGTTCGGTCCTGGTCTGTGAGACCCGCCATGGCGTCTGCGTCCGGTGTTATGGCCGGAATTTGGCCAACGGCAGTTTGGTGGATGTGGGAGAAGCTGTGGGTATTGTCGCAGCCCAATCCATTGGCGAACCAGGTACACAGCTCACCATGCGCACATTCCACACGGGCGGCGTGGCAGGAGATGACATTACAGCCGGTCTGCCCAGGGTTGAAGAGCTCTTTGAGGCCCGTAAACCTAAGGGGCAAGCCATTATCTCGGAGATTCCAGGGACAATCAGCATTTCGGAATCGAAGGGTGTGCGTAAGGCCACCGTTAAGGGACCCGAAGGAGAAGTCTCTTACACCATTCCCTATGGAGCGCGTCTGCGGGTCAGGGACGGAAATGAACTGGCCGCAGGGGATCGGATTACCGAGGGTTCCGTGAACCCCCACGATATTCTGGCGGTTCAAGGCGTTCTGGCGGTCCAGGAGTACCTGGTCCAAGAGGTGCAAGAGGTGTATCGCTCCCAAGGCGTGAACATCAATGACAAGCATATCGAAGTGATCGTCCGTCAAATGCTTCGCAAGTACAAGATTGAGGATTCTGGAGATACAATGATGCTCCCAGGTTCCCTGGTTGATGTCTTTGACTTAGCAGAGGCGAATCGTCAAGTGGAGGAAGAGGGCGGTGTGCCCGCTGAGGCTAAGCCGATTCTCTTAGGGATCACCAAGGCTTCCTTGGCCACCGAAAGCTTCTTGTCCGCGGCGTCGTTCCAGGAGACCACCAGAGTCTTGACGGAAGCTTCCATTAAGGGGCGCCTCGATAGGCTCTTGGGTCTCAAAGAAAATGTGATTATTGGGAAACTGATTCCGGCCGGAACCGGCCTGGCCCGCTATCGTAATGTCGCCATTGACGTCGAAGGACAGACGGACCAGGAAGATGCGGCGGAAGAAGCGGAAGTCGAGCTCGTTTCCATGTAAACGGGTCTGTCTGCAAGATCTTATTGACAGAGATTAAGCAGGATGATAGAATCAACAGTGTTGCCCGCAGAGGAGGGGACTCTTCTGCGGGATCTCTGAGTGAGGGAGACGCAATATGCCTAACAGACTTGAAACATCGCTGCGTGTAGTCGGTGCTAAGCAGACTCTCAAGGCCATCCAAGCTGAACAGGTAGAACGAGTCTACTTAGCTCGAGATGCCGATATACATGTCACTGGTCCTATCCGCAGAGAATGCCTATGTCGAGGGATCACTATAGTGGAAGTGGAAACCATGGCTGAGCTAGGCAAAGCCTGCTCCATAGAAGTGGGCGCCGCTGTAGCTAGTGTCATGAAGTCCACATAGATTTAAATGGAAGGGAGGTTATCCGTAGTGCCAACTATCAATCAATTGGTCAAGAAAGGTCGCCGAGCACAGAAGTCTAAGAGCAATGCCCCAGCATTGGGTTATACTCAAAACACCTTGCGTGATGAGGTAATCTATAACGAAAAGGGTTCCCCGCAAAAAAGAGGTGTTTGCACCAGAGTGTACACGGCTACGCCCAAGAAACCCAATTCGGCCCTTCGTAAAGTAGCCCGTATTCGACTAACGAATGGTATAGAGGTGACTTCCTATATTCCGGGCGAAGGCCACAATCTACAGGAGCATAGTGTGGTTTTGATTCGCGGAGGTAGAATTAAGGACTTGCCAGGTGTACGCTATCATGTGATTCGAGGTACACTAGATTCGGCGGGGGTAGCCAATAGGCGCCAAGCTCGCTCAAAATATGGTACCAAAAGACCGAAGTAAATCATGTTGGAATCTGTGTACAAAGGGGTGAAAATTAATGCCGAGAAAAGGGAGTGTTCCCAAAAGGGACGTGATTCCTGATCCGTTGTACGGTAACGTACTGGTCACTAAGTTTATCAATGCCCTCATGCTCGATGGCAAGCGCGGAATCGCCGAATCCATCATGTATGATGCCTTAGAAATGAGCGAAACTAGGACCGGTACCAAAGCCATGGAGATTTTGGATCAGGCTATGAACAATGTTATGCCGGTTGTGGAAGTTAAGCCCCGCCGCGTAGGTGGTGCCACCTACCAGGTGCCCGTGGAAGTTCGGGCGGACAGGAGGCAGGCCTTAGCTTTACGGTGGTTAGTCCAGCACGCCAGGCTCCGTGGTGAAAAGACCATGACGGAGCGTTTGGCCGGCGAGTTAACGGATGCCGCCAATAATCAAGGTGGTGCCGTTCGAAAGAAAGAAGACGTTCATCGTATGGCAGAAGCAAACAAGGCTTTTGCACATTACCGCTGGTAGTGTCGCCCCGCAGACCAGAATGGGGTTACGAAATTTACTCGGCTAGGAGGAGTGAAAAGTGGGTAGAGAGTTTACAGTTGAAGACACCAGAAATATAGGTATTATGGCACACATTGATGCCGGTAAAACCACAACCACTGAGAGAATCCTCTTCTATACCGGGAAAGTTCATAGGATCGGGGAAACACACGACGGCGGCGCAACCATGGACTGGATGGCGCAAGAACGTGAACGTGGTATCACGATCACGTCAGCTGCGACCACCTGTCATTGGAAGGGTCATAGAATTAACATTATTGACACGCCCGGGCACGTGGACTTTACTGTGGAAGTTGAGCGTTCTTTGCGGGTGCTCGACGGTGCAGTGGCTGTGTTTTGCTCTGTTGGCGGGGTGGAGCCGCAGTCTGAGACTGTTTGGCGCCAAGCAGATAAGTATCATGTACCTCGCTTAGCCTACATCAACAAGATGGATCGAGTGGGAGCAGACTTCCAGCGCGGCATTGACATGATTGCCAAGCGCTTGGGAGCCAATCCCGTGGCAATCCAGTGGCCTATCGGTTCTGAGGACACATTCCGAGGGATCGTGGACTTGATTGAAATGAAAGCCCATCTCTATGTGGACGATCTCGGTACTTCAGAGGAACGAGAGATTCCTGAGGAAGTTCGTGATGATGCAGAATACGCACGGCAGCTCTTGATTGAAAAAGTCGCTGAAAGCGATGATGAGCTGACCATGAAGTATCTCGAAGGTGAAGAGATCAGTGCAGAGGAGCTCAAAGGCGCTTTGCGCAGAGCATGCATCGATGTGCGGATAGTACCGGTACTATGTGGTTCGTCGTTTAAGAACAAGGGAGTCCAGCCCCTCCTCGATGCGGTCGTGGACTACCTGCCTTCTCCGAATGATTTACCGCCCGTGGCGGGGACCAACCCAGTGACGGGAGCCGCAGAGGAGAGAGCACTCAATGATCAAGAGCCTTTCTCCGCTTTGGCCTTCAAGATCATGGCGGATCCCTATGTAGGCAAATTGGCCTTCTTCCGTGTCTACTCAGGCACGCTGAGCGCGGGCAGTTATGTTCTCAATGTCAGTACTGGCAAGCGGGAACGGGTAGGACGGATTTTGTTAATGCATGCCAACCATCGGGAAGAGGTCAGTCAGGTTTACTCCGGCGACATTGCGGCCATGGTAGGTCTGAGAAATACCTCCACCGGTGACAGTCTGGCCGATGAGAAAAAGCCCATCTTGTTGGAGTCGCTAGAATTTCCGGAGCCCGTTATCAACTTGGCGGTAGAACCAAAGTCGAAGGCTGACCAAGATAAGCTGGGTATTGCCCTGCAGCGTCTAGCCGAAGAGGATCCAACCTTCAAGGTGTTCACGGACGAAGAGACAGGCCAAACCATTATTGCCGGCATGGGCGAGCTGCACTTAGAGATCATTGTTGATCGTCTGCTCAGGGAGTTCAAAGTAGAGGCAAATATCGGTAAGCCCCAGGTTGCTTACCGAGAGACCATTACCAAGGCTGTCCAATCCGAAGGGAAGTTCATACGTCAAAGCGGTGGGCGCGGACAGTACGGACATGTGGTTCTGGAAGTGGAGCCTAATGAACCGGGGGCGGGATTCCAGTTTGAGAACAAAATCGTTGGCGGAGTCGTACCCAGGGAATACGTCGGGCCCGTAGAGGCCGGTATCAAAGAAGCCATGCTCAACGGTGTTGTGGCAGGCTTCCCCATGGTCGATGTGAAGGTGGCTATTGTGGATGGTTCCTACCACGAGGTGGATTCATCGGAACTGGCCTTCAAAATCGCTGGTTCGATAGGGTTTAAGGAGGCCTGCCAGAAGGCGGACCCAGTGCTCTTGGAACCGATGATGCGTTTGGAAGTCGTTACGCCCGATGATTTCATGGGGGATGTAATGGGTGACATCAACTCACGCCGGGGAAAAATCGAAGGCATGGAGCAAAGGGGTAACACCCAAGTTGTGCGAGGTTTTGTGCCTCTAGGGGAAATGTTCGGATACGCAACCTCACTACGCTCCCTAACCCAGGGTAGGGCGCAGCACACCATGAGTTTCGCCTATTACGAGCAAGTTCCGCGGAGTCTAGCGCAAGAAATCAAAGGTTCAGTCGGCATGTAAGCATAAATTTCATTTCCTGAAAACAAGGAGGAACAAAAAATGGCAAAGCAAAAGTTTGAAAGAACGAAACCCCACGTCAACGTGGGTACCGTAGGTCACGTTGACCATGGTAAGACCACTACAACTGCGGCAATCACCATGCTGCTCGCCCGTGGCAACCAAA
>DUPN01000017.1 GCA_012838305.1 Bacillota bacterium
CCGCTTGTTTTCGTCTTCGGGGGTATTTGGATCGCGCTCAGGGCGTCGTCCCCCAATGCTTTCTCTCATACTGGTGTCAGCCATGATGTTCTGCATGCCATAGAAGTCCATCACACCCAAATTCCCTTCACGCAAGGCATCAGCGATTGCCCGGGGAACCTCGGCTTCAGCTTGCACAACCTGGGCCCGCATCTCTTGGGTAGCGGCGCGCATCTCTTGCTCGCGTGCTTGGGCAGCAAAACGTCTTTCGGCCGCTTTAGCCTGGGCAATATTCTTGTCAGCTTCCGCTTGATCCATCTGCAAGCGGGCACCGATGTTGCGTCCCACGTCTACGTCAGCAATATCGATGGACAGAATCTCAAAGGCCGTGCCCGAGTCTAGCCCCTTATCCAATACCACTTTGGAGATTCGGTCTGGGTTCTCAATCACTTCGGCATGGCTTGCGCTTGAGCCAACGGTAGTTACAATCCCTTCTCCGACCCTGGCAATGATGGTTGCCTCTCCGGCTCCACCCACCAAGCGATCGATGTTGGCGCGCACCGTGACTTGAGATTTTACTTTCAGTTCAATTCCGTCTTTGGCCACAGCGGAAATCAAAGGAGTGGCAATCACTTTAGGGTTAACACTCATTTGTACCGCTTCTAGCACGTTTCGACCCGCTAAGTCAATGGCTGCTGCCCGCTCAAAGGGCAGGGGTATATCTGCCCGGTTAGCGGCGATTAGGGCGTCAACCACATTATCGACATTTCCCCCAGCCAAAAAGTGGGCTTCCAGCTTGTCAATACTTGTTTCTACGCCACCCTTTTGGGCCTTGATAAAGGGCAGGATGATCCGGCTGGGCGTAACCCGGCGCAGACGCATCCCGATCAGGCTAATTAAGGTGACCTTCACACCAGCGGCAATGGCCGAGATCCACAAGCCCACTGGCACAAAACTGAAGAGGATGATCAGGAAAATTAACAGTATAAACGGAACGAACCCAACAAAAATCCAAGACATAGCACGACCTCCTTAGTGTTATTCTTCACGTACTTCCCTAACTACCAGTCTGGTTCCTTCTGCCAACACAACTTCCACGACAGAATTGCTGGGGACAAAACCACCTTCTGAAACCACATCATAACGGTGACCGTCGAGCATGATCGTACCCGCGGGACGCAGGGGCGAAATGGTCATCCCCCTTTGACCCACCAGGTGGGAAAAGTCCGCCGGCGCACGATACCCTACATCAGGAGACTCGCGGTGCGATAGAACCAGCCGCTGCCAAAGGCGGGACTGACGAAGCCGATTCCAGAGAAAAGCAACGGCAATAACGCTCACCGTAATGGCAATGGACAAGCTGAACAGAGCAGTACGAACATCGCCAAAGGCCAGAACAATGCTGGTCATAACCGACCCAAGACCCGCAATACCTGCCAGTCCGAAGCCTGGGATGATAGTAACTTCCAAGACCAGGAGCACAATACCCAAAACAAAGAGGAGAATGGCTTCCAGGCCCACCAATCCTGTAACATAACGACCTCCAAAGAATAGAAACAGGGATGCCAAGCCCGCCGTCCCCGGAACGCCCCAACCTGGGGAGGTAATCTCGAAGATCAGTCCCAAAAAGCCCAAAGACAGGAGCAGGCTGCTCGCGGTGGAGTTCGTCAAGAAGCGGGCAATCTGCTCCGCCCAATGGGGCGTAAGCTGAATCACCTCATAACTTCCGTAACCGAGCTCGCCTAGCAGTTCTCCAGTGCTCGCCACCAAGATATCGGCCATGTTCCAATCCAGGGCGTCCTGGGCTGACAGGGTCAGAATCTTCCCCTTCTCCACTAAGCCCTCAACGACAACATCGGCATCGACCATGGCTGCAGCGAGCTGACGATTCCGGCCCCAGCGCTCGGCCGTAGCTTCAAACTCCGCTTTGAGGGCCGACACTGTTTTCTCCTCCATGGGCCTGGGTTCCGCAGCACCGATGCTGCTCCCTGGGGCCATGGCAACTTTCGGAGCGGACAGGGCAATTAGGGCCCCTGCGGACCAGGCCCGTTCACTGACATAGGCAATAATGGGTACTTTGGCTTTCAGAATGAGATCCTTAATTTCGGTGGCTGCATCCACCCGGCCGCCGAAAGTGTTGATCTCCAGCAAGACAAGGCCTTGATTGCGTTCGGCTAACTGGATGCCTCTGGCCACAAAGGCTGCCAGGCCGGGTTCGATTTCTCCATGAATGGGTAAAGAGTACACTACTGGCGCAGCGAGGGCTGCTGTACCGAAGACTGCCATGGCGACCAACGCGAGAAGCACGAGCACGATTCGCCTACCCAAACGCTTCATCTTACCACCCCTTCGAAAAAAGGCTCGATATCGTCCCTTGCGACATCGAGCCAATCCATTTACCGGTACCTTCTCTTACGAGCTGCCTCGGACTTTTTCTTACGTCTAACACTTGGTTTCTCATAGTGTTCCCGTTTTCTAGCCTCAGACAAAACACCGGACATCCGCATTTGCTTCTTAAAACGGCGCAACGCATTATCGAGGGACTCATTTTTACCTACCTTAACTTCTGCCATCAGTATCCCTCCTTCCAATGCTGAGTGCGTCCAATTCACCAGATCCTACGCCTTCGGCATAATATCACACTAATTATAATCGATTTGGCCTTTCCGGTCAATCATCAACCGGGCGGCCAGGTCAACGAACGCCCACCTAAAAGATGAAAATGGAGGTGATGTACACTCTGTCCACCATCAGGGCCCGTATTGACCACAACTCGAAAGCCCGACTCCAAACCTTCTTGTTCTGCCAGCTGCCCGATGGCTAGCATCATTTCCCCCATCAGGCTTTGATCATCCGCTTCCAGATCAGCTAGACTGGAAATGTGTTTCTTCGGGATAACAAGTATGTGGCTCGGCGCCACCGGATGCAGATCCCGGAAGGCTACAAGATGGTCTGTTGCCAGCAAAAACTCTGTCGACAGTGCACCCTCTGCAATTTTACAGAACAGGCAGTCCCCAGACATAGAATCGCTCCTTACGTACTCAATTGTCCCAGTACCCCATCGGTGCGGATTTGACTGACCTGGACAGGCACGATCTCGCCCACCAAATCCACCGCACTGGGCAGGGGAAAGGTCACTTTGAGATAGTTATCTGTATGCCCTATAGCTTGGCCATCTTGCAGCTGTTCAACCAAAACATGGACCGTTCGATCCAGATGGGAACGATGGAACTTCTCAGCCAAACACTCCCCTAACTGTATTAGACGCCTGCTCCGTTCTTCCTTCACACTGATGGGAATTTGCTCAGAAAAGAGTGCGGCCCGAGTGCCTGCACGTTTTGAGTACGGAAATACGTGGATCTTGGCAAAGCCCACTTCTTCCGCAAGATCCATGGTCTGAACGAAGTCCTCTTCGCTTTCACCGGGAAAACCCACCATAATATCTGTTGTCAGAGCGATCTCCGGGATGCGCTGACGCAGCTTTTCGACTATGCCTCTGAACTGGTCACGGGTATAATTGCGTTTCATACGCTCCAGCACTCTGTCACTCCCGCTTTGCAGGGGAATGTGCATGTGGCGGCACAAGACCGGATGTTCGTCCAGCAGCTCAATCAAGGTGTCGGTGATCTCGTGGGGATCAACAGAACTGAGACGCAGGCGCAAAAGCCCCGAAGTATCCGCAATGTCCCGGCCGATTTGACTCAAGGTCAAGGGAGGCTCAAGATCTGCGCCATACAAGCCAAGATGAATGCCTGTGAGCACAATTTCTTTGTAGCCAAGGCGGACAATCTGCTCTACCTGCTGGAGCACACTATCACGAGAACGACTCCTGGAGGGACCCCTGGCAAAGGGAACCCGGCAATAGGTGCAAAACTGGTTGCAGCCGTCCTGGATCTTCAAACTCGCCCTGGTCCGTCCAGAGAAATCCAAAGAGGGCAGATCTTCAAACTCCGACACATGGAGGATATCGTCCACCAGGGAACGCTGTTCCCCCCACCCAAGCGATTCCACCTCTTCTACGATCCGGCTGCGGCCATTGGTGCCCACCACCAGACTCACCCCGTCCAGGACGGAGACATCCTCTGGCGCGGTTTGCGCTAGACAGCCCATCACTACAACTTTGGCTTCTGGGTTCCTCTTATGGGCGCGCCGAATCATCTGGCGTGATTTTCGATCACCCAGATTCGTCACTGTACAGGTGTTGACCAGGTAAACGTCGGCCAGATCCTGAAAATCCACAATAGAATAACCAGCCTGCACAAACTGGGTCACCACAGAGTCTGTATCATATTGATTGACCTTACAGCCCAGAGTTGTCACGGCCAGTCGTTTGCTTTCATTCCTCATCCAAGATCTCCCCATTTATATCCCACCAGACTAAGCAGCACAAGACCGGCCGTCTCTGTCCGGAGGATGCGCGGTCCTAGGCTGCATACCTTGGCTCCGGCCGAAATGAGCTCCCCTACCTCTGCAGGGGAAAATCCCCCTTCGGGGCCGATCACTGCAGACACTGCTTGACCGCCTGCATCCAAATCCCTTAACCCTACTTGCTTTTCACCCTCGTATGCCAGCACAACAAGCTCCCCCAGGCGAGAGGCGCTCTTGACACGGGCTGCCACCGCAGCGAAGGTATGGACCTCGCCTACCGCAGGAACGCGCGTACGTTTACTCTGCTTGGCCGCTTCCAGGGCAATTCGCTGCCAACGTGCCCTTTTGGCTTCCTGCTGCTTCTCCCCGAGCTTTACAACTGTATGGTAAGAAGAAAAGGGTACAATTTCAGCGGCACCCAGCTCAACCGCTTTTTGCACCACAAAATCCATTTTATCACCCTTGGCCAGGCCTTGAAACAAGGTCAAACGGAGGGGCGACTCTTGGGAACGCAGCACAGTCTCCAAAACGGTGCCAACGACCTGAGGGCCAACTGCTTCGATCTCCACGAGATGGACTTGCTCCGAGTGATCCACGCATTCAATCCTGTCACCAACCCGCAGTCTGAGCACGCGAGTGATATGGTGGGCATCGGCACCGCTTAGGGTGACCCGGCCTTGCCCTACTTGGCCGGGATCAAGAAAAAACCTGGCCAGATCAATCCCTCCTCTGGAACAAGTACCCCATCCATTCTCCCCTCTGCACGCGGCGTAAGAGGGAAAAGCCTGCATCTTTGGCCAGGGACAAGATCTCCGGATCTTTGCGGTCAATAACTCCAGCTGCGATGAAAAACCCTTTGGGAGCCAAAACATCCCAAACCTCTGGAAGCATGGGGGCGATGACTTCCGCTACAATATTGGCCACGATCACCTCAGGACTCCCCTCAAGATCGCCTAGACTCCCCTGTCGAATGGGAAAACTGAGATGATTGCGGTCTCGATTCTCCAAAGCTACTCTTACCGCCACGGGATCAATATCCACCGCTTGCACCTGGGCGCCAAGCTTGGCTGCAACGATGGCCAAGATGCCGGAACCCGTCCCCACATCCCATACCAATCGTCCTGACAGGTTCAGATCCTGTAGAATCTGGACGCACATGGCGGTGGTGGGATGGGTTCCACTGCCAAAGGCCATGCCCGGATCCAGTTGAACGACAAGATCGGTCGGACTTACCTCGTCTGGAAGAGACTCCCAGGAGGGCTGAATCCAAACCCTTCCCACTCGCAAGGGACGATAAAACGCCTTCCAGGCATGGGCCCAATCCGCTTCCTGGATCTCCCCTGCTTGTACCAGGACGGGACCTGGGGAAAAACCGAAATCTTGCAGCTCTTCTAAATCTCGGCCCAGTCTAGCCAGATCATCTGCCGTCAACCTTTGCTCCGGGAAATAACAGGTGATGGTGATTTGCTCGGAAGGATCCCGATCCGGAAAATAATCTCCCCAGCCCATCTCTCGAGCATGGTTGATTAAGGCCGAATCATCCACCGCGTAGGTTTCAATTCCCCAATTGCTTAAGATGGCATAGGCCCCTTCCGCTGCGCCGCGATTGATCACAATCTTCACTTCCTGCCAGTTGGACATCGACGGGCTCCCTTCTAGCGCAAGGCATCCTTTACCCTTTCAAAGAAGCCTTTGTTCTCTTCGGGCAGATCGCCTCCACCCTCTTGGGCAAACTGACGCAGCAGTTCTTTCTGTTTGGCCGTGAGTTTTTGCGGGGTCACGACCTTAACCTGCACCAATTGATCGCCTCGCCCTGAGCCGCGCACGTCTTGTATGCCCTTGCCTCGTAGACGAAACATCCTCCCCGACTGCGTTCCCTCGGGGATCCGCAGATTGACAGTACCCTCCAAGGTGGGGACTTGAATCTCATCCCCTAGGCTGGCCTGGACAAAGGAGATGGGTAGCTCATAGACCACGTTTCTCCCTTCCCTGCGAAAGAGCTGATGGGGTTTGACCCGCACCAAGACAAGGAGATCGCCAGGCGGTCCACCCCTCTGTCCAGTTTCGCCCCGTCCGGCCAGGCGCAGGCTCTGCCCATCATCAATCCCGGCAGGGATTTTCACATTGATCGTCCTCATCTTGCGCTGCGTACCGGCGCCATGGCACACCGTACATGGAGTGGAGAAGGTTTTCCCCTCGCCACGACAGCGGCTGCAGGTCCGAGTACTCGCCATCTGACCGAAGGGCGTCTGCTGCACGAAACGAACCTGACCGCTCCCGTTACACTCGGGACAGGTCGTAATGGGAGTACCGGGCTCAGCCTGGTTGCCATGGCAATGATCACAGATTTCGGTGCGAGGAATGGAAATCTCCTTCTCAGCACCAAAGGCCGCTTCCTCAAACTCAACGGTCATTTCGTAACGGAGATCAGCCCCCCGCTGGGGGCGGTGGGCTTGGCGTCCGCCAAACCCTCCGAAAATTTCACTAAATAGGTCGCCAAAACCGCCAAAGTCGGCAAAGTCACCAAAATCCCCGAAACCGCCCTGACCTAGATTGTCAAAGGCTGAGTGACCGAACTGGTCATACTTTGCCCTTCGTTCAGGATCGCCGAGGACAGAATACGCTTCGTTAATCGTCTTGAACCTTTCCTCAGCATCGGGCTCTTTGTTGACATCAGGGTGAAGCTCCCTGGCTAGTTTGCGGTAAGCTTTTTTTATCTCATCATCTGAGGCGCCGCGAGGCACGCCCAAAACATCATAATAGTCTTCCTTGGCCAAGCGTTACACCGCCCTTTTCCCACCGATCTAGGATTCCTCCGTAAAGTCGGCGTCCACTATGTCTTCGTCCCCTCCCTGAGGTTCAGCCGCACCGGTCCCTTGGGGCCCTGCAGCTTGTGCTTCCTGATACAGCTTTTCGGAAATTCGATGGAGGACTTCGTCGAGTGCTTTCATCTTCGTCTTAATCGCTTCGAGGTCATCTTTCTCCACAGCAGCCCGGAGCTCTTCCTTCGCCGCTTCCACTTCCGCCTTCTGCTCATCTGTCACTTTATCGCCCAACTCTTTGATGGTGCGATCCACAGCCCACAGGGAATTGTCTGCCTGGTTGCGCAGCTCAATGGCTTCCCGCTTCGCCTTATCTTCTTCAGCGTGCTCTTCTGCTTCTTTGACCAGCTTATCAATGTCTGATTTTGTCAGGCCTGTGGATGAAGTGACAGTGATCTTCTGCTCACGGCCGGTTCCACGATCCTTGGCGGTTACGTTCACAATTCCATTGCGGTCAATATCAAAGGTCACTTCGATCTGGGGAATGCCTCGAGGTGCAGGAGGGATTCCTGTGAGTTGAAAACGTCCCAAGGTCACATTATCGGCGGCCATGGGTCTTTCCCCTTGCAGGACATGGATATCCACCGCGGGCTGGTTGTCAGCTGCCGTTGTGAACACATTGCTTTCTTTACACGGAATGCTGGTGTTCCGTTTAATCAGCGTAGTCATGACGCCGCCGAGGGTTTCAATACCCAAGGATAGAGGTGTCACGTCAACGAGGATTAGACCTTTTCCTTTGTCAAATTCGCCGGAAAGAATCCCAGCCTGCACCGCTGCGCCCAGGGCCACGCACTCATCGGGGTTAATACCCTTGTAGGCTTCTTTACCCATGAGCTTTTCAATGGCCTCCTGCACCGCGGGGATCCTAGTAGAACCTCCTACTAGAAGGACGCGATCAATATCTTGCGCCTTCAGACCCGCATCGTCCAGAGACTGACGGATGGGCTTCAGCGTCTTTTCCACCAAATCAGCGGTAAGCTCGTTGAACTTAGCCCGGGTCAAATCGATATCAAGATGAGCCGGTCCGCTGGAGGAGGCGCTGATGAAAGGTAGGTTGATATTGGTCTGAACCAGGCCTGACAACTCGATTTTGGCCTTTTCTGCTGCTTCTTTCAGCCGCTGCATGGCCATTTTATCCTTACTGAGATCGATGCCTGTTTCCTTCTTGAATTCACTGACCAAATACTGGGTGATGCGTTCGTCAAAGTCGTCACCACCGAGGCGATTATTGCCGCTGGTTGCCTTCACACCGATGTAGCCTTCATCCAGTTCCAAAATGGAAACATCGAAGGTCCCGCCTCCCAAGTCAAAGACAAGGACGGTCTGTTCATGTTCTTTGTCTAATCCATAGGCGACAGCCGCAGCCGTGGGTTCGTTAATGATTCTCAGCACCTCAAGGCCGGCAATGGTACCAGCGTCCTTGGTAGCTTGCCTTTGGGCATCGGTGAAGTAGGCAGGCACAGTGATCACCGCTTGGGTCACAGCCTCGCCCAAATACGCCTCGGCCTCTTCTTTCAGTTTACGCAAGACCATGGAGGAAATCTCCTGAGGCGTCATGTCCTTACCATCAATCGTTACTTTGTAATCGGTACCCATCTGCCGCTTGATGGATGATACTGTTCGCTCAGGATTGGTCACCGCCTGCCTCTTGGCCGCTTGACCCACAATACGTTCTCCATCTTTGGTAAACGCAACAACGGAAGGTGTGGTTCTGGAGCCTTCAGCATTGGGAATGATGATGGCCTCTCCACCTTCCATTACAGCTACAACAGAGTTGGTTGTTCCTAAGTCAATACCAATTACTTTTGACATTCGTCTTCCTCCTCGTTCTGTCCTACTAACACCTTGGTGTGTCGGAGTATTTTATCATTGAGTATATAACCCGTTTGAACCTCTGCAAGGACAAACAAACCGCCATCACCGTCTCCCTGCATGGCCACAGCTTCATGAACACTGGGATCAAAAGGCTGCCCTACAGCCACAATGGGCTGGAGTCCGTGGCGAGCTAGGGCGCTCATCAAGCCTTGGTACACCATTTCCATACCCAAAAAGAATGGGTCATCGTCTTGGACCTTGTTTTTAGGTTCTAAAGCTCGTTCGAAATTATCCAATACAGGTAGGAGATCCTGCAAAAGATCCTTGTTAGCGTCTTTTGTGATCTCTTCCATCTGGAGTTCGTTTCGTCGGCGGAAGTTGTCAAAGTCTGCCTTGAGTCGCAGCAATTGCTGGGCCAGCTGAGCTTTCTCCCTTTCCAACTGTTCTGCGCAGCTGCAGGTGTGTTCCTCGTCGTTGTCCTTTTCTTCGGGAATGTCCGGTTCCATATTTTCCCCGTTCTCTACAGCACTTTTCTTCTCTAGAATATCTTCGTGTTCGCCCACCTAAGTACCCCCTTCTTCAGAAAAACGACCCTGGCCTCCAGGGTCCACCTTGCTTTGCTATGTCTCCTCGGTCAACATGGAGCTTAGGGCATGAGCGACCACATCCACGGCCGCCACCACCTTAGCATAATCCATTCGCGTAGGCCCAATCACACCGAGAGTACCCACCACATCACTGCCCACATAGTAAGTGCATGACACAAGGCTGCAGCCCTGCATAGCGCTATGGAGGTTCTCCTGGCCGATTACTACCTGAACTCCCTTAGGTCTTGAAGTGGTACTCAGCAAACTTAACAGATGCTCCTTTTGTTCCAGAGCTTCAAGGATGGCGATAGCCCGTTCCATGTCCCGGAACTCCGGCTGATTGAGGATGTTTGTGGTACCGGAAGCGTAGACCTGTTCTTCCCGATCCTCTGTAAGACCTTGAAGAATAAGCTCCACCAATGCTCGACCAATCTCTCCGAACTCCCTGATGACCTCCGTGAACATGGTCGGTCCTAAATCCCGGAACGTCACACCGCGCAGTTTATGGTTGATTGCCTCCGATACATCTGTGACTTGCTCTGAAGAGTAGTCCCTCTTGGTGCGGATCAGGCGATTCTTAACGATTCCAGGATGCAGCACCAGAGTGACCAAGATGCTCTTGTCGTCCAACGCGGCCAATTGAACATGTTTAAAGACCAACTGTTCTGTGCTTGGTGCAACAATCAAAGACACGGACTGGGTGAGGAGAGCCAGCAACTTCGAGGCTTCATGCAGGGAGCGTTCGGGACTTAACTGCGTGCCCGATATCTCTCTTTGCACCTTCTGCCGCTCCAACATGGTAAAGACGTAAGGTTCCATGAGCGCATCAACATAGAAGCGATATCCCTTGTCGGAAGGAATCCGCCCTGCTGATACATGGGGTTGCTGCAAATAGCCTGTTTCCTCCAAATCAGCCATCTCATTGCGAATTGTTGCTGGGGAGACTCCCAAATCATGTTTGCGGGCGATTGTCCGTGAGCCTACCGGCTCTGCCGTTTCAATGTAGCTGTCAATGACCGCCCTTAGAACCAAGCGCTTACGTTCGTCCAACATGATTTCACTCTCCTTCCTTTAGCACTCATCGCATCGGAGTGCTAACAGCCGTTAACCATAAAGTATCACTTCATCCTGTGTTTGTCAAGGGGTGAAACACTAACGCAAAAACGCCAGTGAAACCTGGTTTTCGAGGAATAATCCCCTTTGGGTTACCTGCAGAGAACCGGCGCTGAATTGGACCAGGCCTCTTTTCATCAACTCCTCGATTGCATCGGAATAGAGGTCCCTGAAGCTCACCTGATAACGGGCGCGAAATGCGGCCTCATCCACTCCACCCAAAAGACGCATCCCCACCATCATGGTCTCATCCATTTCCTGATCCCGCGAGACTTGCTCCGACCATCTAAAGGCAGGGGGTCCCTCGCCCCAGGTCCTCAAATACTCCTGAATATCTGTGGTATTTGTGTAACGGCACTGCTGGACATAACCTGTAGCCCCTGTGCCCAGGCCGATAAATGGCTTGTTATGCCAATAAAGCAGGTTATGCCGGCATGAAAAACCCGGTTCAGAGAAATTTGATATCTCGTAGTGTTCGTAACCGGCTTTGGTGAGCATCTTGCAGGCTAGAGCATACATTTCAGCCTGCTGATCATCGCCAGGTACATGCACCAAACCCTCTCTCACCCATTTTTCCATGGGGGTGCCCTCTTCCAGGATCAAACTATAGCAGGAAATGTGGCTAGGGCCAAGTGCCACAGTCTGCCTGAGCGTATCCGCCCACTCGTGGCTTGTCTGCCCGGGTAAACCAAACATCAGATCAAGGTTGATGTTCGTCAGGCCCGCTTTTTTTAGTGTCTGCACACTTTCTCGGGCCTGCTCTGCAGAGTGAATCCGTCCAATGCCCCTCAGGAGATGGTCTTGAAAGGCCTGTACACCAAGGCTCACTCGATTGACACCCGCCTGACGCAGAAGCCGCGCTCCCATGTACGTCAGGGAATGCGGATTGGCTTCTATGGTGATTTCGGGATCGTCCACAAAGGGCAGCTCCGTCCGGAGAAAGGCGATCAAATCTGCAAGTTCCTCTGCTGGAAGTACAGTCGGTGTACCCCCTCCCACAAAGAGGGCGAAAAGGGCTTCGCCGCCCCACACCGAGCTCCAGTATCTGGCTTCTTTATGCAATGAAACAAGATAGCTGCCAGTAACAGACAGACGGTCTTGGTCACTGACAACTACCGAGTGAAAATCACAGTAATGACATTTCTGTTCACAAAAAGGGATATGCACATACACTCCCATAGGCAACCACCCTAGTCCACCTTCAAAATGGCCATAAAGGCCTCTTGGGGAACTTCCACATTTCCCAGACTCTTCATGCGCTTCTTGCCTTCTTTTTGCTTCTCCAGAAGCTTGCGTTTGCGACTGACGTCCCCCCCGTAGCACTTGGCCAGAACATCTTTCCGTAAGGCCCGCACCGTCTCCCTGGCGATGATCTTGTTACCGATGGCTGCCTGAATCGGAACTTCAAACTGCTGTCGAGGTATAACCTCTTTAAGCTTCTCAGCCAAACCTCGACCTCGTGATAAGGCCTTTTCTTCATGGACAATGGACGAGAGCGCATCTACCGGATTGCCGTTAAGCAAAATGTCTAGCTTGACGACGTCCGACTCACGGTAACCCAAGAATTCATAGTCGAGGGAGGCATATCCTTTGGTTCGCGACTTCAGACGATCGAAGAAGTCCATCAGAATCTCCGCCAAAGGCAGTTCATACTCGATGCGGGCCCGTTCAGGCGTAATATATTCCATGTGGGTGAAGATGCCCCGGCGATCCTGACAGACATCCATCACAGCCCCCACAAACGCATCGGGCACCATGATCGACGCCTGTACATAGGGTTCCTTGATATGGTCGATGGTGGTGATCGCTGGTAGAGCCGCTGGATTGTCTACTTCTTTCACACTTCCATCGGTCAGCACCACCTGGTAGACCACACTCGGAGCCGTGGTAATGAGGTTCAGGTCAAACTCCCGCTCTAGACGTTCCTGGACGATCTCCAGGTGCAGCAAACCCAAGAATCCGCAGCGGTAGCCAAAACCCAGCGCTGCAGATGATTCTGCTTCGTATGTGAGGGCGGCATCGTTTAGCTGCAGCTTGTCTAGCGCGTCCCTAAGGTCTGTGTACTCCTCATTCACCACTGGATACAGACCGCAATAGACCATGGGCTTGGCCGGCCGATAGCCCGCCAAAGGCTGTTTGGCCGGCCTAGACGCGTTGGTGATGGTATCCCCCACCCTGGTGTCCCGCACATCTTTCATACTGGCAATGATGCAGCCTACATCACCGGGACCCAGAGCATCTACCCCAACCAGAGCGGGACGGAGGACTCCCAGATCACTGACCTCAAACTTCCGGCCGGAGCTCATCATTAAGATGGTGTCTCCCACGCGGATCACACCGTCCACCACCCGCGCATAGGCCACGGCACCTCGATACTGATCATAGTGTGAATCAAAAATCATGGCGCGAGTTGGTGCTTCAGGGTCCCCTTGCGGGGGCGGAATGCGCTCCACAATCGTCTCCAGAATCTTGTCTATACCTTCCCCAGTACGGGCGCTAACTAAGACAGCCTCTTCACCGGGTATGCCAATGTTGTCCTCGAGTTCTCTGATCACACGCTCAGGGTCTGCATTGGGCAGATCAATCTTGTTGATGACCGGGATGATCTCCAAGTCGTGATCCAAGGCCAAATAGAGATTGGCCAAGGTTTGAGCTTCAATACCCTGGGAAGCATCGATCACCAAAAGAGCGCCTTCGCAGGCGGCAAGGCTGCGGGACACTTCATAGGAGAAATCTACATGACCGGGTGTATCAATCAAGTTCAAGGTGTATTCCTGGTTGTCTTGGGCCCGATAGGTCAATCGGACCGCCTTCAGCTTAATGGTGATGCCCCGCTCCCGCTCGAGATCCATAGAATCAAGAACCTGCTCGGCCATCTCCCGTTTGCTCAAGGTGCCAGTATGTTCCAGGAGCCGATCGGCCAGGGTGGATTTTCCATGGTCAATATGGGCGATAATACAAAAATTGCGAATGTTCTTCTGAACCATATTCGTACCAATTCCTTCATATGAAAATCTGTTTGTATTATATCACAGAGCATGCCATTTTCCAAAGAGCACGATGCCCTACCCTTCCCCTCTGTCCCGCCCTCTTACTTTGCGCTTGATCAGATCAATAACAAACTGGGTCTCTTCCATCCTCAGGATCACACTGAGCGCCATGTAGACAAGGACCCCTGCTCCAATCGCAGCGAAGGTCTGTATGAGTTGACCCAACTTCGATGCCATGGAGAGCTGATTTGTCAGAAGCGAGGCGGCACTGAAGGCGGTCAGACCCATGACCAGCGATGCTAGAGCTGCTTTGATCACTGTACTCCACAGCCGTCCGTCGACAAAGCCCCCGACGCGCCTGTTGAGGATCGCCAGAGCCAGAATCATGTTGAACATGGAGCTAAGGGAATAGGCTAAGGCCAAACCCCCGGCTCCCAGGCGGCTCCACTGCAGAAATGCCAGACTCAAGAGGAAATTCAGCACAACGGTATAAAACCCGATTTTCACCGGGGTTTTTGTATCCTGCAAGGAATAAAACCCCCTTGTGGTCACCTGCAAAGCCGCCTGTGCAATCAAGCCTGGAACATAGTATAACAGGGTAAAGGCTGTAGCCGCCGTGTCTGCGGCCCCAAACTCACCGCTTTCAAACAAGAGACGAACGATGGGTACCCGCAAAAAAGCCATCCCGAAAGCGGAGGGGATTGTAATGAAGAACACAATTCGCAAACCAAAGGAGAGTGTGCGGCTGAACTCCTCCTTCTCACCTTTGGCCGTCAAACGCGCCAGAGTGGGAAAGACAGCGGTGGAGATCCCCATGGCGAAAATGCCTAAGGG
The DNA here is from genome assembly GCA_012838305.1 of Bacillota bacterium. Classification (GTDB taxonomy): domain Bacteria; phylum Bacillota; class Limnochordia; order Darwinibacteriales; family Darwinibacteriaceae; genus UBA5420. The sequence goes on from DUPN01000017.1 coordinate 14,509, forward strand.
GAAGTTGATCAGACGATTGGCCAGACGCAAAGCAACAATGGATCCCGTTTCCAACGTAGAGGCCAAGTTCTGACTGACGATCACGTTCACCTGAGAAATGGATAGACCTAGTATTGCCGGGAGCATCAACTCTACCATCCGCCGAATGCCGGGGTGCTTGAAGTCCAAGATGGGGCGGTAGTGCTGAGCAGCCTTACGAACAACCGTGGGAAATTGAATGGAGAAGTTGCCCACCGCTCCCAGAACGGTGCCCACGGCCATACCCATGATACCGATGACCGGGCCCAAAAGGTAGGCACCTAGAATCTGCCCCAAGTTGTAGACAATGGGTCCGAGCGCAGGAAGGAGAAATCGTTGGTAGGAGTGGAGTACGCCCATGCACAAGCCCGCTAGGGCCGTAAAGAACACGGCAGGGAAAGTGACTCGCATCAAGAGCACCAAGAGCTCTCTTTGTTCACCTGTAAAGCCCATGCCCACAAGGGGAGCTAAACTCGGAGTGAAAATCACGCCCAGAAACATGATCGCCAGAAGAATGAGAAAGGTGGCATTCAAAAAAACACTCGCCACGTACCAGGCTTCTTTCTCTTCTTCTTTGGCCAGGTAATGTGTGAATACAGGAATAAAGGCAGAGCTTAACGCCCCTCCCACCAAGAGTTGAAACATCAAATCCGGCAGCGCAAAGGCGGCAAAGAAGACGTCTGTAGTGGCGGTGCGACCAAAGACCTCCGCCACCGCCCTCTCCCGAATAAAGCCTAGAATACGACTGACCAAGATGGCTATCATCACGATGGTAGCAGCCTTGGCCACTTGTTCCCTATGTTCGTTTTCCAATCTTGTTCGCTCCTCTTAACGGCACAGATTGAAAGATTCGCCTTCGACGAGCGAATTCCTGTCAGAGCACCTTGACTAAAACACTGGCGAACAGTTCCGCTGCCAACAAGGCTTCCTCCAAAGTCGTTTCCACCGACCCCACTTCCACAATGAGGCTTGCAGGGTGCAAATGCTGATTATAGCGGGCTTCTTTGTGGACCTGAACAGGGCGCATAAGTTCAGGATACATCTGATCGCATACGCTCTTAATTCTGTATGCCAAATCAAGATTCTTTTGGAAGTCCGGGTGGGATAGGGGAATGTTTTCCGCTGTCCCCACAACCAGCACCAGTCGGGCGACTTGCCGACCATCAATCACGACCGTAGGATGGGGCACCCCGGCATCCCGATGCAAATCGATCACCATATCAAAGTCCTTTTGCCTGGACAAAATGTCCCGCACTGTCTTTTCCGAATTGCTGTAAGAAAGGTTGATGCTGGGTAGAGTGTGAATACGGCTCTCGTGGACCGCTTGAACACCGAGGCTCATCAGAGCGTTGGACAAATGGCGTCCTACGGCCATCACCCCTGTGATGGTCGGGTCAGCCGAGTTGCGGAAATGATAGTGCGCCTGGGCGGAGGAAGAGGCCGGCACGGCTCGTCCTAGGTACATTTCCGAGGAATGACTGTGATAGATTAACACTTTAGGAGAGTGGGCCACCTCCATACTCCCCCGCGGAGTGTCAGAGAGATCCGACTGGGGGCGTATGGGATCGGGAGCGAATGTTAACTCCTGGATAAAGACAAAAGGACGCTCCTCCCAGACCCTCATGTCCACGAGCACGGGAGGAGAAAGGGGCAGCGTAGATGTGAGCAGGCTGAGGGGATCTTTGAGATCATAGTTCGTCAACCAATAAAGAAAGGATCCGAAATCGAAAGGTCCCCTATCCACCAGGTCGCCATCGCCGGCCGTGGCTGGCATTCCTTGATCAAGAAGGGCTCGAGCCCAGGTTTGATCCAAGGCGCTTTCACGAAACAGAAGGTAGTACCCGCTCAGAGAAAGGGAAAGAAGGAGAAGGGCCATCATCATGAGGGGGATCACTTGCAGCAGGTGACTTTGCGTCCTAGTACGACGGCGAAGCCGCGAATATGTCCTCCTGAGCCGAAAGCGCATGCCACCACCTCTTCTCTTGCCCAATATATTTGTCAGCAAGAGAAAATATGATAGACTGAGGATAGCCATTTCCTTTGGAAGGAAGGATCACATGCGCAGTCTGAAGCCTATCCTCATCACTGTGGTGGCAGTCGCCTTGGTCTTGGGTTCGTACCTACTGCTGATCGCACCGCGCCAACAACCTGGTACCGCAGAGCACCCTGTCACTGTCTATTTGATCGAAGCAACCCCTACAGACTTTTTTCTGGTGCCCGTGGAGCGACGAGTGGAAGAGCCCCCGAGTCCAGAGGTAGCCCTAAAAGAGCTGCTCAAGGGACCTGTAGACGACGAGGAGCTCCTCGAATCCGTGCCTGGTGGAGTCAGACTCCTGGATCTAGAGGTTCGGGGCGGGCTGGCCACTGCCAATTTCAGTCGGGAGCTGGTCACGAACTTCCCAGGGGGCTCCCTCACCGAAGCCTATCTCTTGGAGGCCATTGTGAACACTCTGACCGAATTTCCAGACATCGAAGAAGTACAGATCTTGGTGGCAGGGGAAATCATCGAGTCCATCGGAGGGCATATCCTGATCACCAAGCCCTTGCAGCGAAATGACTAACTCAAGTACTTGAAAACCTCGTCATAGTTCACTCCTTCGTGAAATGAAACGTTAAGAGCGCCTGCTACCACGTCCGACACTTCATCAATGAGGAGATCGATTTCTTTCGGTGTGACGATCATGCTGCCGAAATAGGGCTCTAGCATCTGAGCGATCAATTGACGTCGATCCGGTGTGGGAGGGGCACTTTGGGCCTTTTTGGGATTACCTCGAATAGCCTCGGGATCGATGCTGAACTGGACAGGCTTTGGCGGCAGTTCTCCTTCCGGGCTGGAAATGCTGCCCTTCTCGATCAGATCCATGGCGTCAGAGATAATGGTGACCGCATGCACCACAGTGGGCACTCCAATGGCGATTACAGGGATTCCCAAAGTCTCTTTGGTGATGGCCAAACGGCGATTGCCCACGCCCGCACCGGGATGAATGCCGGTATCTGAAACTTGAATCGTACTGCATAGGCGATCAACACTGCGACTCGCCAAGGCATCGATGCAGATCACGGCCTTGGCACCAATCCTGTCGACGACGCCCATGATGATTTCTCCTGTTTCTATCCCAGTCAGCCCCAAGACGCCGGGGGCAATGGCTGCGATGGGTCGTAAACCTTCCCTTAGTTCAGGGGGAGACATCTGTAAGAGATGGCGCGTGACCATCAAATTTTCCACAGCCTTAGGTCCTAGTGCATCGGGAGTGGCGTTCCAGTTACCCAAGCCTACCACCAATACTCCGTCTTCTGCCCCAAGTTCGGCCTGTTCAAAGAACCATTCGATTTCTTTAGCCAAAAGCTCAGCAATACGCTCTTGAATTTCGCGGTTATGCGTCCTGAGTCCCGGGGCTTCGATGGTCGCATAGTTACCAGGAGCTTTGCCCATCATTTGAGCACCAATGTCATTTTCAACAGTGATGCGCGTGATGGTAATTCCTTCTTCTTCCTCGGTGTGAACCTTTACGCCTGGCAGCTCCGGAGGCAAATCCTGCTCGACGATGACCTGATGCGATTCTAGAGCTAAGTCAGTGCGGATGTTATACTGCTCAAACAAGACGTCCTTAAAATCTGGTTCTGACATTGTCTCTCCTCCAGTCTATGTTAGATTAACCGAAAGGAAAAACCTTATTCAACCCAGACTATTGAACTTCATCCGTTTGAGTGTTATAATGACAGGGTAATTTTGCCTGAGGAGGTGATTCGGTTTGGCCAACAGCAAAACAGCGGAAAAGAGAATTCGAGTGAACAGTGTCAAACGTGCCAGCAACACCGCACGTAGATCTGCTCTAAGAACCACAATCAAGAAGTACGAGACCGCTTTGGTGAATGATCCTGCCAATGCCCCACTCCACCTTCAAAAGGCAATCAAAGCGCTTGATAAGGCGGCAGCACATGGCATTATTCACAAGAACGCCGCTTCTCGGAAGAAATCCCGTTTGACGAGGCGTCTCGCAAACCAAGCATAAGAAAACAACGCCCTTCCGTTTGGATGAGGCGTTTTGCTTTGCCCTCTAGGTCAGCTTCACGATCAAATCCGTTAACACCTGCTCCCCGGGAACCCCAAGCTTCAGCTCCCGGTCTGCGTACAGCACCGCTCTGAATCCTTCCAACAGCTCCTGGAGACTGAATTTTTTCGCCTGACCTGCCACCTTCTTGAGGGCATAGGAGCTGGTCTCGCCCATCTGCTTTGCTGTTTCCTCCAAGTTGGCCGTGGTTGTCTTCGCAGCTAATACCAAACGAAGCTGCCGCTCGATGACGGGCAAAATGCGCAAAGCCGGCTCGCCAGAGGTCAGCAGCAGACTGAGTATGTCCAGAGCCTCATTCCGCTGTTTACGCACGATACGATCGGTCATCTGGAAAATCGTACGTTCCTGGATTTGCCCCGGTGAGAGAGAAGAAATGGTCTGAACATCCAGGGATGTAATCTTTTCCCGTTCACCGCACCAAGCCAATAGCTTCTCCAGCTCATTGTGGATCAATAGAAGATCGGAACCTACCCTATCCACAAAGAGCATGGCGGTATCCCTGTTCATTCTCTTGCCCTGTTCTGTGCAGTAATCCAATACATGCCGAACCAAAGCATCGCCTTGGAGCGGCTTACAGTCGATTTCCAGGGCGAATTTGCGCAGCGTTTTCGGGTACTTCCAGCGCCCATCCACCTTGTCCAGGAAGATGGCAAGGCAATTCGACTGGGGATGCTCCTCCAGCCAGGTTGCCAGCTTCCCCATGGTGTCAGCCGATATCAGTTCGGCCTTCTTGAGGAGTATGATTTTCGGCGAATCACCCCAGGGAACCATGGCGAGTTCCACCAGCAGACCCTCCAAATCAAACTCCTTGCCCCCATAATACACTGACCAATTCCACTCTCCAAAGCTTCCTTCGCTACTGCGTTTCTCGAGCACCGATTGAACCCGATCATGCCACACGGTCTCAGGTCCATGCACAAAAAGCACTCTCGGGAGAGGTTCTGTTTCGATTTTCTCTAAGACCTTCTGCACAGCCGATCACCCCTACCCCTCTATTCACGATGGACTCAGGGTAAACCTTCCCAAAAGCCCCCACCAAATTTGAAAAGTTACGGGACCCTCCCTGGTTGTCCTCCAATCGATTCCATATTCGTCCAAGAAACCGAGCACTTCCTTGTTGGGATGACCGTGGACATTTGGATCGGCAGATATCACAGCCCAGGAAGGATTTACAGCCTGATAGAATTGATCAAGAAAGCTCCCCCGGCTGCCATGATGGGGCACCTTCAGCCACTGGGCCCCCAGGTCCAGATGTGGGTCCTGCACCAGATCATACAGCACCGCTGTCTCTAGATCCCCGGTGAACAGCAGCCGAATCCCTCCATACTGTAAACGCAACAGTAAAGAGTTGTTGTTGTAAGCTGAAGGAAGAGTAGATCTAACCCGATCAGGATAGAGTACATGCAGGGTGATTCCGTCACCGAGCCTGAATTCATCTCCACTGCGAGCCACGTGATGGAAAATGCCCTTTTCGGTGATCAGTTCAATATAGCGCTGATAGCTTGGGCTGCTGTGTTCGTGCCCATTATCGATCACCATACCTACTTCAAAATGCTCTAGTACAGACAACAAGCCAAATAGATGATCTTCATGCGGGTGACTGAGGATCAGATAGTCAATGCGAGGGACCTGGCGGTACCTAAGATACGGGACCAAACGTTCCTCACCAACGTTACGACCTAACTGCTGCCAATAGGGGGTGTCCCCTCCCCCGTCAATCAGAAGATGCACGCCGCTGGGAGTTCGCATATAGTAACAGTCTCCTTGGCCCACATTGACTGCAGTCACCTCTAAGGGCCTTCGGAGTACCGGGCTTTGAGCCTGAATGAAAAAAACCACTACTGCTAGACTCATTAACCTCGCCAAAGTTCGTTTCGGCGGCGTCAGACGAGGCTTGCGCAGAGACCAGCCTGCATAGACAAAGAGTATCCACCACAGACAAACTTCAGTTAAGGTCCAGGCGCCCAGCACCCATGTTCGGGCACAAGGCAAGAGCAGAGCCTCGAGGGCACCTACCAAGTTCATCACACCGTTGAGTAAAAACCCTATCCCCAAAGGCCCCAAGCCCAAGGCAGCCAAGAAACCGCCAACCAACAAAATGACAATGCAGGGCAGAAAGATTAGAGTGGCTAGGGGACCCAAGACCGCTACCTCTCCAAAGAGACGAAACAGCAGCGGTGCCAAACTGAGCTGCGCTGTGACGGAAATGAGGAGAGAGCGCAAGATGTATTGACAGATGCGACTTGAACACCTCCATCTCAAAATGGGACTCCAGAGCAAGATGCCCCCCGAAGCCGCAAAGGACAAGAGAAATCCCGTATCAAAAATCAAACTAGGCTTGACCAGAAGGAGAATCCAGCCCACTGTGGCCCATAAATGGAGAGGTTCTTGGTGAAGTCCCATGGAAGCGGCATAGCCTCCAAGGGCACTAACGAGAAGGGCGCGCCAAGCAGATGCTCCGCTGCCTGCCACCACTACATAGGCCAGGAGGACCCCCTGAACCATGAAGCGTCGTTTCCAGGGCGACAGAGGAAGGCGTCCTGCCAAAAGACCCACCCCCAAGGCCACTAAACCCACATGCATACCGGAGATTGCTAGCAGATGGGATATCCCCAAGGACCGCCAACACTCTTGGCGATCCCGGCCCAGTTGATCCCTTTCCCCCAAGACCAAGGCTAAGACCAAACCTGGATCCCGCACAGACTGTACAACATTGTCACGCAGCGAACTCCGGATCGATGGGAGCAAGCGGGGACCAGCCCGTGAGCTCAACTCAAACTCATCCGGATAGCAGACGCCGAAAACACCTAATCGCCGAAGGTATTGACGATAACAGAAAACCCCTGGATTTGCAGCCTGCTTTGGCCTAGTCACAGTACCCGTAAATAGGAGGCTGTCGTCGATTTGGACCTGAGCGTCTAGGGGAAGGTGTACCGCCACCTTGAGTTTCGTATCATCAAGCCTGACCAAGACACGCTGGTCGTAACTGAGGGGATTGATCGTATACACTTCTCCTGTGAATGTTCCCTGTACCGGTGTGATCCACGCCCGCTCAGGTGCTGTTGCCATCTGACCGACCAAGAGGGCACCGAAGGTGACAGCCATGCCGAAAAACCACGGACCAGCTGCTTTGCCCCTGTACGCCAAAAACAGCCACAAGCTTGTCAAGCTGACAAAGAGAATGAGCAGGAGCCGAACGTTAAGTAAGCTCAGGGAACCGAGATAGATTCCTAGAGCTAAAAGAGGAAACAAAAGAAGAGAACTACTCAGTTTCAGCATGTGCATCGTAGTAAAGGCAGATCAAGTGGGCGATTTGAGCCAGACGCTTCTCGCCGATCCCCGAGACACGGAGTAAGTCGTGCTTTTCCAGAAATGGCCGTTCCCGGCGTTCAATAATGATCCGTTCAGCGTAAACCGGACCGATGCCTGGCAATGTTTGCAGCTCGGCCATTCCAGCTGTGTTCACATGCACCAAATCACAGTGCCTATTCTCACCGTCTGATTCTTGCTCTGACACCGTTTCCGCGGCTTGAACGGATGCCGTGATCACCGGTTCTTGACGGGTTGCGGACCAACGAACCCCTTGCTGGATTACGCTCAAGAACACAAGGACCAGAAGGACAGCCCTTTGCTTTGTCGGCATGACATCTTCCTCCTTTTCCCCCCGGGCACCCCCTTATTTCCACACATTTCTCATAATACCTTCTTTTTCTGATATATAATATTAAAAAAACTCCAAGAGAAGGAAAGAGCCACATCCAAGTCCTTCTCTTGGAGCACGTTTCTGCCTAGAATCTAAATCCTAAAAGAGCGATGGCCAATAAACCGGCAGTGATTAGAATAATAGGTGTTCCTTTTAGGGCCTTCGGCACCGGCGACAGTTCCAGACGCTGCCTGAGTGTTGCCATAACCACCAGAGTGAGAACATAGCCCAAACCAGCACCGGCCACCACCCATACATTCACGACACCAGTAATCCCGTCTCGACCCAAAAGGAGGAGCATCCCAATTAAGGCAGAATCCACCACATACTCTTCGCTCAAGACATTCCGCCTTGTAAGGAAAGGGGCGGACAGAGCCGAGATGAGCCCGATCACCAGATAGAATCCAACTTGAGGAGCAGGAGACGTGGGAACATACCCACCTAAGAGCCACAGCAGCGTAGCACCAACAAGCATGCCAGCGAAGGTATTAAGACCAGCTCTGAGGGCCGTATGGGTGTCCTTCGTGTAGCGCGTCACGGCGTAGAGGCCAAGACCCTGGATCAGAGCCAAATTCCCGGTAACAATCCCCTGCGCTAGAATATCCAAACCATCAGTCATGGTATTCCCCTCCCTGCTTACAGATCACGTTCACTAAGGCCATAAGCAGCCCTACGATAATCAAGCCGCCAGGCACACCAAGAGCCAAGGACATGGGGGGTAAGGCGCCTGTAACAACCTGCTGGCCAAAGACCGCACCATATCCTAAAAATTCTCGAACCACTCCAATCAAGACCAATGCAAGAGCAAAACCTAAACCCTTGCCCGCGATCTCCAAGAGCGCAGAACCGAAGGAACGCAGGCCAGAGCTGTTATGAAGCAGCCATGTGTTGGCCACAATTAGAGGCAAGAAAATCCCCAGGCGGGCCACAAGCCCCGGATTTGCGGTAAAAAGCAAGCCATAGACCAGAACCGTGAGCACCACCACGATCAGTCCCTCCAAAATACGGCTGGAACCTCCGGGCATTGCAGGGGCCAAGACAAATCTGATCATGGCTGCCACAAGGAACACTGCGGTGGTGATGAGACCGAGGGCTAAACCATCTGCGGCTGTTCTCGCTATAGCTACCGCCGGCATCAAACCCAATGCGAGCACCAAGACAGGATTTTTCTTGATCAAACCTTCCCAGAATGTCTTCATAGTTACTGGCCCTCCTTTATACCTAAGGCAGCAGTCAATGCTTCGTGAACTGCCTTGCTTGTTACTGTGGCCCCGCTCACTGCATCCACAGGACCTTGGTTTTCGATCAGAGCGGGCAAAAGCTCTTCGAAGGCTGCGTCTGCAATAAAGGGAGTCTCAGCGCTTTCCACCACCACAATCTCCACGATCTTTCCATCCATTACTGTCACATCGAGGATTAGCTCTCCGCCGAATCCTTGGCCACGGCCGCGATGGACGCCGTCAGCTACATTGACGGTGAATACGGGAACCACTTCTTCCTCGGGCGCGCTGCCTGCACCGGACAAAGCCTGCTCCACTGCGGCCAAGACGGCCTCGCTAGTGTAGGTGGCACCGCTCACTGCATCCACAGGACCTTGGTTTTCGATCAGAGCGGGCAAAAGCTCTTCGA
>DUPN01000001.1 GCA_012838305.1 Bacillota bacterium
ACTAAGATCGAGAGGGTCGAAAGGCCTTGACACCGATCCGTATCTATGGTAGAGTGGGGACGGTTGAGACTTTAAATGAAGCGAACACATATGGCCTCGAGTTCTACCTTAGAGTAGCAAGGGTTTACACGGTTTGCGTAGTTTAGGCTTTTGACTAGAATATTTTAGGAGGCCATTGAAATGACTGGTAGAGTTAAATGGTTTAACGCAGAAAAAGGTTTTGGATTTATCGAGCGCGAAGATGGAGACGACGTATTCGTACACTTCTCCGCTATCCAAGGTACCGGTTTCAAATCCCTGAACGAGGGTGACGAAGTCAGCTTTGACATCGTAGACGGCGACCGCGGTCCCCAAGCTTCAAACGTAGTTCGCCTCTAAATCCAACGGACACAGAAGGCGTGAGCGGCTCCATTTTTCCAAATGGGGCCGCTTTTTTGTGCCAAAAATTCCCAGATAAAGTTATTTGTGAAAGAGGGAAAAGCCCATTGTTCGGAGAATGTTAAGAGCAAAATATAAATGGAGGTGCTTTCATGCATCAGGGAAAACGTGTTATGATTTTGACCTTTGTGTTAGTAACTCTCTGTGTTCAAGGGCTGGCTTTGGCCCAGACCACCACAGTCGAGTTCTGGCACAGCATGACAGGTTCAAGGCTGACCGTACTCAATAACGTGGTCGAGCAGTTTAATGCGATCAATCCAGCTCAACAGATTAATCCGGTTCTAATTGGAACTTATGAAGAGGGACTCGCCCGCTTTATGGCCGCCTACCCGGTGAACCAAGAGCCAGGTATTGTGCAAATCTACGAAGTGGGAACGCAATCCATGCACGACAGTGGCATGATTATCCCAGCATACCAAATTCCGGAGCGCCTCGGTGAGAATTGGGATTTTGGGCAATACGTAGCTCCCATCGTCCGTTACTATTCCAAGGACGGTAACCTCTGGTCCTGGCCATTTGCATCGTCATCGGCTATGCTGTATTACAACGCCGATCATCTGCGTCAGGCGGGATTAGATCCAAATAAACCGCCCACGACCTGGCAAGAAATGTACGAGATGGGCCTACAACTGATCGAGGCCGGCGTCGTCACCCATGCTATGAGTACGGGGTGGCCCGACTGGATGTTTGAAACCCAGCTAGCAATGCACGATCAGAACTTCGCCAACATGGGCAATGGACGCGAAGGCTATCCCACCGAGGTGGCCTGGCCCAACGAGTTCACCGATGATCTCATGGAGATCTGGGCCCAAATGGCCAAGGACAATGTGTGGATCTATGGCGGCGCAGAATACAACGCCAACGGCGCTTTCAACAGCGGAGAAATAACGTTCTTGATGCAGTCCACCTCCTCTTTGGACGGCGTGCTCAACACCGTGGGCGATGCCTTCGAAGTGCGCACCACGTTCCTGCCTCGCGTCAGCGACGAGTATCCCCGCGGTAATGTACTCATCGGCGGAAACAGTCTCTATGTTTCGAACAGAGTGACCGATGAAGAGTTGGCCGTCATTTTCGAGTTCTTCAAGTTCTTATCCGATCCAGACATTGGAACCTACTGGCACAAGAATACAGGGTACTTCCCTGCCACCAACGCCGGTATGCAGGCGCTGATGAACGAGGGCTGGTTTACCCAGAGCCCCAACCATCTCACCGCCTTCCTGCAGATTTTGTCGGGCAAATCGGAAGGTACTGCTGCAGCTGGAATGCGCTTAGGACCCTTTGTGCAAGCCCGTGAGTGGGTGCGCGATGCGATGGAGAAAATCGCCAGAGGCGAGGACCAGCGGGCGGCCCTCGAGTATTCTGCTCAGCAAATCAACCAACTGCTTGCCGACTACAACGAATTCCTCGACTAGATCAACTCTAGGCGCAGCACACAGATCACCGGGGTCAGACCCCGGTGATCTCTATCATCTGCATTAGGTTCAGGAGGGTTTTTGTGGATAGATTTCCTAAGCATCGTTTTCTGCCTTACGGACTGATACTCCCATCGTTGACTGTGATTGTGGTTTTTTTGATCATCCCCTTTGGGCAAGCGATCTATCAGTCCTTTTTTCGCGTATCTCCCTTTGGCCGGCAGCTAAGATATGTAGGGTGGCGCAATTTCGTCGAGATGTTTCGCTCTCCAGAGTATCTTTCCAGCTTTCAGAACACGCTGATCTTCTCTGTTCTGGTCATCGGCATTGGGCTTACAATTGCCTTGATCATCGCCGTCCTCACTACCCAGAAAATTCGTGGGGCCGGGTTTTACCAAGTCGCATTCATATGGACATATGCCATGTCCCCCATCATTGCGGGCGTTATGTGGTCCCTCATTTTTGACCCATCCATCGGCATACTGACCCATGCCATCGCTACTGTTACAGGGTATCGAATCAACTACTTCACCGATACGGTGGCGGCCTTCATCCTGGTCACCGTTGCTTCAGTCTGGGTCATGCTAGGTTACAATATCTGCTTCTTTGTGGCAGGTCTGCAAAATGTGCCGCATGAACTGAAGGAAGCGGCCGCCATTGATGGCGCTACTCCTTTGCAGACGTTTTGGGTCGTCACCTTCCCCATGCTCAGTCCAACTACGGCCTTTTTGATCTTCGTGAACACGGTTTATGCCTTCTTCCAATCCTTCGGTCTAATTGACGTGGTAACCCAAGGAGGCCCCAATCGCACAACGGAATTTCTGATCTACAAGATTTATCGAGATGGGTTCGGACGTATGCAAGAGGGTCAAGCTGCGGCCCAATCTGTGGTACTATTTATTCTGGTAGCTATCGTAGGAGCATTCCAGATCTACACTTCAACTAGAAAATCCGTCTACAACCGTTAAGGAGGTGCTCCAATGCGTATCAAACGAAAAACACTGCAACACCTTGGAATCCATACTGTGCTCATTTTGACTCTCATTGCGGTAGCCTTTCCAATCTATTACGCGTTCACGATGGCCACTCATACCCATCAGGATGCGTATGCCTTCCCACCTATCCTCACCCCAGGCAATCAGCTCATCCCCAACATTCTAGAAGCCTGGAAACGCGTGGATATGGGAGTGGTGCTTACCAACAGCCTGATCATTGCCGTCTTGGTTTCTATCGGAAAAATCGTGTTTTCCATTTTGGCTGCTTTTGCTTTTACGCACTTCAAGTTCCGAGGAAGCTGGTTCTTGTTCCCTCTCTGTATGGTAACCCAGATGATGCCCTTACCCATTAGGGTGATCCCCCTGTATCAAACAATGGCTAACATGGGGTGGCTCAACACGTACAGAGCCCTGACCATACCCTATTTGGCCAGTACCACAGGGATTATTCTGTTCCGTCAATTCTATATGACTGTACCGGAAGAATTGGCTGATGCGGCCCGAGTGGATGGAGCAACCCCCATGCAGTATTTACGCAGCATCTTGATTCCCCTCTCCTGGACGAACATTGCCGCCTTGCTGGTAATCGAGTTTGTTTATATGTGGAACGAATACCTGTGGCCCAATATCGTTACCACGGCCTCCGATATGCGTGTGGCCCAGATGGGACTGCGTATGCTCTATACCTCTGAACGAGGTGCAGCGGAGTGGAATATCATCATGGCCGGCACTCTCGTAATTATGCTGCCGCCGTTGATCGTGCTGATCTTGTTCCGCAAACAATTTGCTCAAGGTATTGCCATGCAGACAACGAAATAGGGTCAGTTCAACGCCAGGTTTCTGGCGTTTTTCCTTGTATAGCGCTCATTCCTAAAGATTTTCAGCCAACCAGCCCACGACAAGATCGAAGAGACGAGGATTGATTCGCATCGGATTGAGGGGATCAAAATCATCGTTGTCATAAGGGAAGAACAAGAATTCGTGACTGGTATTCTCTAGATAGTGTAACTGCACTTGTTCATTTCCCGCTGCGCGCAAAGCGGCTGCCAGTGCTTGGGCATGATAAGGCATCACCTTCAAGTCCCGTTCGCCCTGGACAAGCAGGACCGGGCTTGTCACGCTAGCAATACTCTCCAGCGGAGATTGTTCCATGTGCTGTCGCACCCACTCAAGATTGATGGGGAGCACGCGGCTTACTTCCTGCCCTTCTCTCGCTTCAGCAAGGAGCTCCTCCGTCAGGGGCACAAGACGCTGAATGGCGTCCCGCTCTGGATCGGACAAGTAAGGCTGCTGCAACTGATATTCCAGCTGCTCCACCATCAGCTGATCAAGAGTCGTGGACGGAGCAGCCAAAAGAACCATGGCTTGAAGGCGCTCTTGGAAGAGCGGAGGGAAGTAGGCCCCTTCACTGTGACCTAGCATGGCCACGCGGCTAGAGTCAATTTGAGGATGCTCATCGACCAAATCAAGCAGCGCCTCAACGTCCGAAAGAAGATCGCTGAGGGTTGCTGCGGCATAATCCCCTGTACTCATCGCCACTCCCCGCTCATCATAGCGAAGAGTGGCGATGCCGACCTCGGCGAGCCTTTCGGCGAAAATGCGAAACATGTCCGTCATGTAGCTCGGCGGCGTATTGCCGTCACGATCCTGGGGACCGGAACCGGAGTTGAGCAAGACCACGGGAAACGGTCCCTGCCCAATAGGCAACGAGAGGGTTCCCGCCAAGGTGATCTCCCCATTTGGTCTGAAAAACTCTTCCTCGCTAAAGGTCTGCTCTCTTCTAGAGAGGGCCTTGGCGGACTGAAGGCCAAGGTACTCCTCCCGCATTACTTGTACGGCCTGCATGGGCAGCTCAAAACCAACAAGTTCTTCGCCACGGGCCAAGACACGAATCTGCAGATTCCCAGGCATATTCGCAATGTATTCGTCCAAGGCGAGAGTTTCACCGCCGGCGGTTTGATAGAATGCCAGACCAGCGCGCTCCACCGTAGCTTGGAGTACAGGATTTTGATTGCTTAAAGTTAGACTTGGCACCACCACATCCAGGGTTATCGGATCCTGCCCGGCGGTGAAGAGACCTGGAATTTGTTCATAATGGGCGAAAACATTGTTCTCCAAGACCAAGAAAGGCCTGTGCAGAGGAAAGTGTTTTTGCAGCGGACCAACCTCGACCTCCACACTATCTCCTTTGAACACGGCAGAGAAACTTGCTCCAGGACGCAGTGCCCCCCTGTATTCCGTCCACTGGCCGTCACACCCCGTGAGGGAGCTTGTGATCTCCAGAGTCTGACCCCCCAGAGATATGCTTCCTTCTGTACGGAACTCCGCATCGCTCAAGGAGTAGACCTCACGACCTGCCTGAACACCGCCTAGGAAAAGAATGAGGGAGCCGGACCTGCCGGGGCTTGCTTGAATCGCACTAAGGCCGCTTGTGAGAAGAAACAAAACGATGAAAACCAGCATCAAGGTGCGCAGCTGCAATTGGATCCTCCTCTTAGAATCGAAATCGGTCATTACTACTCCATTTTAGATGATCACGGGCAGAGCTTCAACTTCTCCTGACCGGGCAGGATTCTTCTGGAAAATAGTCGAAGATACGATTATGGAACACAACACATGGGAGGTTTTGCCGTGACCCTCAAAATCATCACCGACAGTGCCTGCGACTTACCCGATGCGATCATAAAGGAATATGACATAGATGTCCTGCCATTTCTGATCTACATCGATGATGTAGAGCACAGAGACGGGATCGATATCACTACCAAACAAGTCTATGATGCAATCCGTCAAGATAAAACCCCAACCACCGGTCAAGTGCCCATGGGCGAAATCATAGGAACAATCAGAAAGTACGCTGAACAAAACCGGGACTGTCTGTACTTGAGTTTCTCCTCGAAGCTCTCCGGAACATGCAATACGGTACGTCTAGTGGCACAGGAAGTGATGAACGCCTTTAAGGACTTCCAGTTCACCGTAGTTGATACCTTAAGCGGATCCCTGGCCCAGGGCCTTATTGTCCTGGAGGCTGCGCAAAGCGTCAAGGCCGGCTTCGCTCCTGCCGCCATCATCGAGCGGGCACAGCGCCGTTCCCAGGACAATGTGGAACATGTCTTTTCCGTAGATGACCTCAACTACCTCTATCGGGGCGGGCGCGTCAGCTATGCCAGCTCCTTTCTGGGGGGCCTTTTGCAGGTTAAGCCCATTCTACACGTGCGGAATGGTCTCATGATTCCCTTTCAAAAAGTCCGGGGTAAGAAAATGGCCATCAAGCGCATCGTGGATCTGGTAAGGGAACGCTCACTAGGCGACCCCAATCAGATCATTGGAATCACGCATGCCGATGACCCTTCAGCTGCAGAGGAACTGCGTTCCTTGCTCGAGGACACCCTCGGCTACCGCAGCTTCATCGTGAACCTCATCGGAAGCGTCTTGGCCTGCCACATCGGCATAGGGGGTGTCGCAGCCTTCTTTATGAACGGCAATCTAAACGAAGCAAACCTGGCACCATCTCCACATCTCTAGCTCAATCGCAACCCATGCTTTGATCTTTTACTTTTCGTTAACGTTACGTTATACTAAATAGTAGGACCCAAATTGATCAGAAATGGAGTGGAGCTAGTGGATTACAAGTATTTGGCTGAACCTTACAAGATCAAGATGGTTGAGCCCATCGCCGTTACCACCCGAGAGCAAAGAGAGCGGGCGCTGGAAAGGGCAGGCTGGAATACCTTCTTGCTCACAACAGACGATATCTACATCGATCTCTTAACTGACAGCGGCACAAATGCCATGAGTGACAACCAGTGGGCTGGTTTGATGCTCGGTGATGAGGCGTACTCGGGGAGCAAGAACTTCAAACATCTCCAACAAGCTGTGCGTGAGCTCTACGGGTTCAAGCATGTAGTCCCCACCCACCAAGGACGGGGCGCTGAGAATATTCTGTCCCAGATTATGATTAAGCCGGGGGATTATGTTCCAGGCAATATGTACTTCACCACCACCCGGGCCCACCAGGAGCTGAATGGAGCAACATTTAGGGACATCATTATTGATGAGGCCCATGACTCCCAAAACGAGCATCCTTTTAAAGGAAATGTGGATCTTGACAAACTACAGGCTCTCATCGACGAGGTTGGCGCTGAGCGCATCCCCTATATCTGTCTGGCTGTAACGGTGAATCTGGCAGGAGGCCAGCCCGTGTCCATGGAGAATATCAAGGCCGTCTATGAGCTTGCCCAGAAGTATAAGATCAAAGTGATGATGGATGCCACTCGCTGTGTAGAGAACGCTTGTTTCATCAAACACCGGGAGCCGGGTTATGCAGACAAAACGATTCGGGAAATCATTCGGGAAATGTACAGCTACTCTGATGGCTGCACCATGAGTGGGAAGAAAGACGGCATCGTCAATATTGGAGGTTTCCTAGCCCTAAACGATGACGATCTCTATCAGAAGGCAACTAGCCTTGTTGTGGTTTACGAGGGCATGCCTTCCTATGGGGGGATGACCGGGCGTGATATGGAAGCCCTAGCCCGCGGTTTGTATGAGTCAATGGATTACAACTACGTGGCCCATCGCTTGGATCAGGTAAAATACCTAGGAGACAAATTAATCGAAGCTGGAATTCCCGTGGTAAAGCCCATCGGCGGCCATGCGGTCTTCCTCGATGCTCGAGAGTTTTACCCCCACATTCCCCAGGATGAGTTCCCGGCCCAAATGCTCGCGGCCCAGCTCTATCTGGAATCTGGCGTACGCAGTATGGAGAGGGGCATCATTTCTGCAGGGCGGGATAAAGAGGGCCATCATTACTATCCCAAGTTAGAACTGGTACGCCTAACCATTCCACGCCGGGTTTACACCTATGCCCATCTGGATGTGGTTGTGGAGGCGGTTAAAGAGCTCTACAAACATAGACACACTGTTAAGGGCCTGCGCTTTGTTTACGAACCACCTGTGTTGCGCTTCTTTACCGCCCGTTTTGAACCCTTAACGTGATCCGTTCTGTCAAAAAAAGGCCCCCTGGGCCTTTTTCTATTCTATTCGAGTCTGCAAAAAGTCCAAGAGATCCGACTTTTCTACTCGGCTCACTCCGCTGTGTTCGATATCCGAGCGGTCATCAAAGGATGGTCCTTCTGTTCTTTGCATCACTTCAGCAATACGCGGGCGGCAAAAGGTCCCCTGGCACCAGCCCATGGAAGCCCTCGTACGCCGCTTGACCCCATCAATGGTCTTTACAGGGATACCCCTCTGGCAAGCATCGATGATTTGGCCTTCTGTCACCTGTTCACAGCGGCAGATTATCTTCTCCGGTGATGATGGCCGATCGAGCAAGGGCCTGATTGCCCGTAACGGCCGTAGATCGCCCTGCTCGATAATGGGCTTGCGGTAAGGGTCAAAGCCAGGGTCAGGCTCGAGACGTAACCCAGAGCGCTCCAGGATGTTCTCCACCATGTGAACTATGGCTGGCGATGCGGTTAAACCCGGCGACTCAATGCCCGCCACCTGGAGAAAACCAGGTACCTTCGTCTCTTCGATCAAAAAATCGCCTGTAGAACTACGTGCTCGAATTCCGGTGAAGCTGCGTAGAAACTGTCTAGCATCGAGGCCGGCATACAGCCTTTTGCACTGATCGAAGATTGCTGCAATCCTCTCCAAATCAGTGGAGGTGTCTTCCCGGTCGGTCTGGTCCGTGGCATCAGGCCCGATCAGAAGATTCTGGTAAAGCGTCGAGGCAAGCAAAATCCCTTTGCCCTTGGCGGTCGGCAGACCGAAGATAACATGGTTGATGGCCTTCCCGCTGCCCCTGGCGAAAAGCAGATATTGGCCACTCCGGGGCCAAATGGTGAAGTGATCCACACCCACCATTTGTGAGACCCGGTCTGCATAGACGCCCGCTGCGTTAATCACATAACGGGCCCGGATACTCTCTCCGGCGGTGTCCAGCCGAAAGTTACCCTTACTTCCGCTAACCGCATATACCTCAGATTCCAGTCGCAAAGAGACGCCGTTTTTTATGGCGTTCTCTGCCATGGCAATGGCCATCTCATAGGGCGAACACACCCCCGCTCCCTCACAAAGAAGTGCCCACTTGATCTCGGTGCTCAGCTCCGGCTCCAGCGCACGCAGGGTCTCCTCTCCCACAATGCGCAAATCCCTCAATCCGTTGGCTTCCCCCTGTTTGAGCAAGGCCCTAAGGGGTCTTGGATCGTCCTCAGTGGTGACCACAAGGGATCCAGTCGTTTTAAATCCGAAGCTTAACTCTGCGTTAAGCTGGGAAAAAGCCTGCCGGCCTGCATAGCAGAGCTGTCCTTTCAGGGTGGACTGAGGTTCTGCATACCCACCATGGACAATAGCGCTATTGGCCTTGGTTGCGCCCATGGCCACGTCAATGCCCTTTTCCAAAAGGAGAACATCCAGTTGATACCTTGATAGGTGGCGAGCGATGCTAGTGCCAATAATCCCAGCACCAATGATGGCCACATCATATATTTGTGTCACAGTATCACCAATCCTTACAGGAATAGCTCAGCGTAAAGTCCAAAACGGCCGAACATCATCAAAAACCCCGCAACGACCAAGAGCACGCCAGAAACAGTCTGGATAATATGCAGATTTCGTTTGATCACAGCAAAGGTGTCCTGCAAGCGCCCCCACAAGAGGGCGGTGAGGAAAAAAGGGATGCCCAGTCCCAAGGAAAAGGTGAGGAGCAGAGCCATACCTTGGTAGAGGGTGTCCATATTGGAGGCCAGAATCAAGGCCGTCCCTAAAAAGGCTCCCAGGCAAGGGGTCCAGCCCAAAGAAAACGCTGCGCCAAAGAGGAGGCTGGACAGAAACTTTAGGTTCTTCGTATTGGCCCCCACCGTTCGACTCCTGTTGAGAAAACCAATCTTCAGCACTCCCAGAAAATTCAGGCCAAAGAGAATCACAATTAACCCGCCTATACGCTGCAACAAAACGCGGTTACTCGCAATCAGACTACCCAGGGCGGACGCTGTGGCACCAAGTGCGACAAACACAAGGGAAAAACCTGCCACAAAACCAAGCGTGTTGATGAGCAGACGTGACTGGGACTTCCCCTCCCCGCCTTCCAGTCCTCCCAGATAGAGCAGGTAAATGGGGATCATCGGCAGAATACACGGCGACAGGAAGGCCAGAACACCCTCAGCAAAAATCAGCCCAAAGAGGGACAACGAAACTTCAGGGGCCATCTGCTGTAACATTAGCGAGCGTCCTCAATCATCCTCAGCACCGTGGCCTTCGTTGTCGAGCCCACCACATAGCTGGAGAAATACCCTTCTGCATCGATCACAACAGTGGTTGGCAGGCCTGGAATACCAAAGATCTGCGAGCCCACTGTGCCGTCGTCAAGCAAATTCGTCATGGTCAAATTGTTGTCCTCCAAGAACTTGGCCCCCTTTTCCGCTGTCTCCTGCCAACCATCGACCTGATTGAGCAAGAGCAACACAGCGTCTCCTGACTCTACTAGTTCATTATGGAGTTCCTGAAATTCGGGCATTTCCGCTTTGCAGGGAGGACACCAACTAGCCCAGAAATTCAGGACCACAATTTGGCCTCGGTAATCACTCAGCCTGAACGTTTCGTTCTCAATATTCATCAGGGAAAAATCAGGCACTAGGATCTTCCCGTCCTCTTCATCCTGGGATGCGGCTAAGGTCCAAGCTCCCCAGCCAAGGGCCAAGACAGCTAAAAACGCTAACAGAAACACACTAACTGTTCGTCTTCGCATCAAACCATGCCTCCTTTTCCTAACTATACCCCAGGGAGGTTCCAACTCGCAAGCATAGAGATTGTGAGCACCTTCCTCTGCTTCCTTGACAAAAGGCGGTAATTCAAGGAAGATCAGGATATAATCAGTTATTTTTCCTCCAGTGAGGTGCATAAAAAGCATGAAGAAAATACTCTCCCTACTCTTCCATCGTGTTACCGTCATCGCCCTGGCCATTTTGGCTCAACTGGCGGCATTGGTACTGATGGTCGGCCGATTCAGCAATTTCTTCCCCCAGTTTTATGTGTTCTTCACAGTCCTCAGTGTCATTGTGGTCATTTTTATCGCCACTGGAAATCACAAGTCCGCCTACAAGATCGCTTGGATCATTCCCATCATGCTCTTTCCCATTCTTGGCGGCCTTTTTTATCTGATGCTAGGTAACCCCCGCACAAGTCAGAGAATGAAACGCAAGATGCAGCAGTTGAGACTCCATGGTGATCGTTCGCTCGCCTCCAGCGCCCCCATACTCAAGGATCTGGCCAAGGTGGATCAACACGCAGCGAATCAAGCCCGCTACATCCAGAATTATGCCTGCTATCCGGTGTACAAACACAGCTACTCGAAGTTTTTTCCCTTAGGCGAACTAGCCTTTGAATCAATGCTCGAAGAACTCCGCCGAGCCAAACACTACATATTCCTTGAATATTTCATTATTGAAGAGGGGATCATGTGGAACCAGATTCTAGATATCCTGGTTGCCAAGGTACAAGAAGGAGTTGATGTACGGCTAATCTATGATGATGTGGGATGCCTTTTTAAGCTGCCTCACAAATATGACCAGAAGCTGGAGTCCATGGGCATCAAGACGGAGCGCTTTCATCCCCTAACAGCCAAGTTGACGGCCACCCTCAACTATCGCGATCACAGGAAGTTCCTGATCATTGATGGCCATACCGGTTTCACGGGCGGAATCAACCTAGCCGACGAATATATCAATGCCTACGGGAAACTGGGCCATTGGAAGGACTCCGCCTTTCTGATCAAAGGAGAGCCCGTCTGGTCCTTGACAGTCATGTTCTTGACCATGTGGGAGTACGTCAGGGGCGAAACAGACAATCTGGGGGATTTTAGACCCAAAGAGTTCCCACCAACCCCGCTGGAACCAGGATATATTCAGCCCTTTGGCGACAATCCCCTCGATGGCGAGGCGGTGAGTGAAACCGTTTACCTCAACCTAATTAACCGAGCCAGACGTTATGTTTACATCAACACGCCCTATCTGATTCTGGACAACGAGGTGCTCACAGCCCTCAGTGCAGCAGCCAAATCGGGAGTTGATGTCCGTATTGTCACGCCCCATATTCCCGACAAACCCATTGTTCATGCTGTAACCCGTTCCTATTATCCCATCCTGCTTCAAAGCGGTGTGCGTATCTACGAGTATTCCCCTGGTTTCATGCACTCAAAGGCCATTGTAGCCGACGATGAAGTGGCAGTTGTGGGTTCCATTAACTTGGACTATCGCAGTCTCTACCTGGCCTTTGAAAATGGAGTCTGGCTATGGCAAACCCCTAGCGTACTCCAAATCCGAGATGACATCCTAGATACTTTGCGGGTCTGTGAGGAGATCACCCTGAAGAAAATGGCCGATCCATCTGCCCTGCGCAGACTGAGGTGGTCGGTCTTACGACTGCTGGCCCCCCTCTTTTGATCCACAGCAGGGAACAGGGTTTTCCTCGTCGAATAGCACCATATGCTGACACCGAAGGAGGTCCAGGCATGCCATCATGGTCATTTAGGAAAATCCGTCACCGAGTGTTGGCACTCTTCGTCGTCGTAGGACTTGTCCTCACCCTTGTGGTATTGCTCGCGACCGGCATACTCACTCGTTCGTTGGTAGCAAACTTGGTCGAAGACAATGCGCGCAATTTGGTGCAGACCCAAAGTAATATCATCGAACTGTGGCTTGAAGAGCGCGTTCAAGAACTGGTCCAGCTGGCCAACTCTTCCCTGCTGGAGTCCTTAGATTGGGAAGCCATTGAGCCCCATCTGCAGCGCCGTATCGCCCAATCCCACGACTACTTCCTAATCTATTTCTTAGCCGCACCCGACGGTTCCTACGATACGACCTCACAGCGGGAAGCAGGCTACATTGGCGACCGGGACTATTTCGCCCGGGTGATGGCGGGAGAAACCGTTGTCTCGGAGCCCATTGTTTCGCGTTCCACCAATGAAAGAATCATCGTGATCGCTACCCCCATCTGGAATGAAGACCGCACTGCGGTTGCCGCTCTCTTCGGTCTTTCCATCGATCTTGTCAAGATGCTGGCCGGAGTAGGCGAACTGACCCGGGAAGCTACCAATATGCCGGTTTTTTTGGTGGATTCTGGGGGTTACTTTATTCTGCACCATAACCCCGACCTGATTCAGAACAGTCGAATCCAAGACGTCTATGCTGGCTGGGACGACCTCAAAGGACTGGAGCACGGCTCCTTCGGGGTCAGCGAGAACGGTCTTGACTATCGTGTCTTCTTCCAGAGACTCTTGGGTATTAGCGATTGGACCGTTGTGGTTAAGGTGCCTACCACGTTTTTTACACAGCCAGTCAGACGCTTGATTGGACAACTAACGCTTGTGAGCGCACTGGGCTTTGTCTTAGTGCTCTGGCTTGGTTACTGGTTTTCCTCTACCATCACAAATCCCATTGTTGAATTGAACCGCATCTTTAAGCGGGGGGCCCACGGTGACCTGACTGTTCGAGCCGAAATAGCAAGTGCCGATGAGTTAGGTGAGACAAGCTCCTCGTTTAACCTAATGATGAATACGATCGGGACCATGACCTACTACGATCCCTTAACAGGACTACCCAACCGCCGGAATTTCATGGATCACCTGGAGAAAAGCCTAAAAGAGGAGACCACAGTAATTCTAGCCCTTATCGCCATACGGGATCTTTCCGAGCTCAAAACCCTTTTCGGATCCCAGGTGACAGACGGTATCCTGATACACCTGGCTGAGGCGCTGAAGAAGGTAAGCGATGAGGATCTAGTGGTGGGACGGATCGCAGACGCCGAATTTGGCCTGATTATTCCCTCTCGCAGCAGCGGCGTGCTCCTAACCATCGACCGCCTCGAGGATCTCTTGAAAGAACCCCTCCATGTTGAGGCCGGCGCCAATGCACGCATCTTTGGCGGGATTAGTATCAGCGAACGCCAAGGTCTAGACGCAGAACTCGTCTACCAACAGGCCCAGGCCGCTTTGTATGAAGCAGAACGCACGTCCCAAGAACAGCTGAAGCTGTATAATCCCAATACCCATCACGCCATGGTCGATCGGCTGCGTTTCCAAACGGAGGTCCACACAGCGGTGATCCAGGAACAATTCTGCGTTTTCTATCAGCCCATCATTGACCTGCGTACGAATACCATAATAGGAAAGGAAGCGCTCGTTCGCTGGAGGCATCCACTTAGGGGCTTGCTGACCCCGGGCCATTTTCTAGAGGTGGCCGAAGAAAACGCTCTAATTGAAGACATTGGGGAGTTCATGCTGCACGAGGTCTGCCGACAGCATCAAGAGTGGCTGACCCAGGGACTTCAACTCGGATGGGTGGCGATCAACATCTCTCCCAACCACTTCCGCTCCCCCCACTTCCCCGCCCTGGTCCAGTCTGTCTTGCGCACCTATGGGGAGCAAGCCACAATACTCCGGCTTGAGATTGTGGAAGATGCCATGTTGTCCCCAACCCCAGAGGTCCTGCGAAACTTCGAGGAACTCAAAAAAATGGGCGTTCAGGTGGCCATCGACGACTTCGGTACAGCCTATTCCAATTTGGGATATTTGGTGCGTTATCCTGTGCAAACCCTAAAAATTGATAGAGCCTTCATTGACCAAATTGACCTTGACAAACGAACGCAGGGATTGATCCGCTCCATGATCGGCATAGGACGAAACCTATCCATGGCGGTTGTGGCCGAAGGCGTAGAAAGAGAAAGTCAACTGGAGTTATTGCGTGATATGGACTGCGATGAAGCACAGGGTTTTTTGTTCAGTCCCCCAATCCCCGCCTCAGAGTATGTCCAAGTGATTGGCGAATTAAGCGAACGTCTCCAGCGAACTAGGCCCCCAAGATGACAAAGCTGGAGGATCCTAGGGACACCTCCAGCACACTCGTCTAATCTCAACTACTTCTTACCACTCTTAGCCGGTGCTTGTGGCTTTTTAGGTGCTGCTTTCGGGGCTTTTTTCTTTTGTCCCACGCCTATCCCTCCTTCGCACATTCGTTGAGGACACGAGGAACGACGGAAGGTACACTGACCCCAAGCAACACCGTAGATTCCGCTTTCCTCAGCTCCATTGTAGCAGCACCCCTGCGGGCTGTCGAAGGCCAAAACGGTCCAGTTTTCTCCCTCAAGGTTCACTGGAGGAGATTCCTACCTTTCCGCTTCTCCGCTCCTTCTCAGGCGTGAAATGGCGCCTGATTTCAAACCCTCATAAACCTCATGCCACTGCGGCAAATTACGGCGCATAGCTACGGGACGACCGTCCTGGGCTCGAACACAGACATGGACGGACTCTCCTGTGGCACAGAGCCGATCTTCAACCAGAACCTCATAGGCGTACCTGATCCGGAGTCCATCATAATCCTTCAGCCAAGTCTTGATGGTCACTTGATCACCGTAGCGAACAGGACTCTTGTACTTCGCTTCGATCTCGATCACCGGCGAGACGAAGCCCTGCTTTTCTAGATGAACATAGTCCAGACCCACACTCTCCAGCAGCGCGGTCCGGCCCAGTTCAAACCAGACGAGATAGTTGGCGTGATACACAACCCCCATTTGATCCGTCTCCGCGTAGCGTACTTGCGCCCTTGTCTCTGATACCAGCACCTGCTGCAACCCCCTTCGGTCTCTGATCCAGAGCTAGATTAGGCTTTCGGCGAAGTGATACAAGAGACGTACCCCAACACCTGTTGCCCCTTCTCTCAGGTATTCTCTATCCTTCGCTGCAAAACATGTGCCCGCAATATCCAGGTGGATCCAGGGTTTTTCTTCTACAAAGGCTTCAATGAAAAGGCCTCCTGTGATGGTTCCCGCTTCACGCCCCCCTGTGTTTTTCAAGTCCGCCTGGTGGGTCTTGTTTTGCTCGCGATACTCTGGGAAGCTCGGCAGCTGCCAGACCCTCTCTCCCGACTGATCCGAAGCCGCCTGCAATCGTTCATACAGACCTTGATCGTTCGTGATGACACCCGTTGTAACAGTGCCTAAAGCGACAATAGCAGCTCCGGTAAGGGTGGCCACATCAACTACTGTACTGGCTCTCTCTTTGGTTACAACGTAGTGAGCGGCATCAGCTAAGGTCAGACGCCCCTCAGCATCGGTGGACTCGATCAAGATGGTCTTACCGGCCATCGATCCAATGATGTCACCCGGGCGATACCCCGTTCCCGAAATCAAATTTTCACAGGCGGCTACAACCGCGACAACATTGAGGTGCAGGTTTTCTGCAGCGATAGCGCTCATAGCTCCGATGACGGAAGCAGCGCCACCCATATCGAACTTCATTCCGCCCATACCTTGAGCTGGCTTAATAGACAAACCGCCGCTGTCAAAGGTGATACCCTTGCCCACCAAGCCTAGGATCTGCTCCGGTTCTTCAGGCTTGCCCAGATGCCGCATCACAATGAAGCGAGGGCTATTGGCGCTGGCTTTGCCCACTTCTAGGAATGCGGTCATACCGAGCTCTTCGATGGCATCTCGCTCCATCACTTCTACGGCGAAACCGAAGGTCTCCCCAGCCTTGATGGCTTCCTCGGCCAACTGTGCGGGCGTCATGGAATTGGCCGGTTCGTTGACTAAATCCCGGGCCATGTTCGTGGCATGTCCCAAGGTCTGGCCAAGTTTAAGCCCACGCATCACATCCACTTCCTGCTGTGACGCATAGCTGATCTGAAGCGACTTTAGGCTCTGTTCCTTGCTTTCGCCCAGGTACCGATCAAAACGGTAGCTATTTAACAGGGCCGCTTCCACCACAGCGCGCACAACAGCATCTAAGGGAAGCAGGTTCAAGTCCCATGGAAGCATCGTCAACGTTTCTACCTTGTGCTTTTCCGCCTGTTTCAGGGCATTGCCAGTCGCCTTGCGTAGCTTTTCCAGGCAGAGTTCTGCGGCCTTACCCAGGCCCCCAACGACTACCTTACGCAGGTTTGCAGTTTCCTCTTCAACATAGGTGCAAACAGCCGTCTCCCCCAACTTTCCAGCAAAACCCTGGGCCTCGCACAGGGTTTGTACCGCAGCATGGGGCCACTTGCATTCGGCTATCCCATCCTCAGCAACGAAAAACAATAGATCCCCTGTTACATCAGGACTGTAAAGCAAAGCGCGAACATCCATTTTCCTCTTCCTCTCTGCTGCAAAAAGCTACATATTTTTGAATTCCTTCTGCCTACAAGACAATCCCTGCAACCTTCTATCCTAGAGTTTTAACAAAACCCCCAAGACACCACTGGCCACAATGAAAGCAATGGGATGCACTTTGGGAAACCTCTTGATCAAGAAAACGAGAACTGCAAACAGGATCACTGCTGGCCAGCGCGGAGCAAAGGATTCCATATTGAAGAGAGACACCAATATTACCTCAAAAACCGCCCCAGCAATCAACCCTGCTGTGGCCGCCCGCAACAGATAAAACCCGCGCTGGATGAGGACGGAATCTTTGAATCTTTCCATTGCAGAGGCAATGATCACGATAATGGCAATAGAGGGAGTAATAATACTTAAGGTAGCTAAGACGCCGCCAAAAGCCCCAGCCGCCTTGAATCCCGCGTAGGTTGCCATGTTAATGCCGATGGGACCGGGGGTACTCTCGGACACAGCAATCATGTTCAGAAGCTCTTCCATGCTGAACCAAGGATGGTGAAAGGTCATGTCCCTTAGAAAGGGCAAGGTCGCCAGGCCGCCGCCGATGGCAAAGAGCCCGGTTTTGAAAAACTCATAAATTAGGATCAGATAGGTCATGATGCCCGATCACCTTCCCTTCTCCGTAGAACATTGCCTAGGACAAAGGATACCGCCACAATCCAAATAGGCGACAGCTTCAAAAAAGCTATGGCCGCAAAGGTCAGGAGCGCCCAAACTAGACCAAAGGTATCAGCAATGCCCGCTTTGCCCAGCTTGTAAACGGAGAAGGAGACCAGTGCAGATACCGCAACCCGAATTCCCGCAAAGGCGTGGTCTAGCCAGGCGAAATCGGTCAGTTGGTGCAGAACCGAAGCCACAACCAAAATGATCATGATCGATGGCAGTACCAAACCAATCGTTGCAGCAATAGCTCCCAGGAGACCCCCCTGAAAGTAGCCCACAAAGGAAGCGGTATTCACAGCAATAATACCCGGGGTACTTTGGCCAATGGCGTAGTAGTCCATCAGTTCCGCCTCGGTGGCCCACTTCTTCTTCTCCACCACCTCACGCTGCAACAAAGGTAACATAGCATAGCCACCACCAAAGGTGAACAGGCCCATTTTGAAAAACGTAGACAATAAATCCCAGTAAATGGTCAAACAGAATCCTCCTCCATGCACGCTCGCAAGACCCAGGAGCAACCCGGGTCTTGTTGTTTCGTCTAAGGTAAGGTGTTGCCTGCGGCAAGGTAAAGCTCATACCACTCTTGACGTGAGAGCCCAACATCCCCCGCCTTACTCAGGTCCTTAAGTCGATGGCAGCTCGTGGTGCCCACTATGGGCTGCATCTTGGCAGGATGGCGCAAAATCCAGGCAATGGCCAGCGCAGCAGGTGTTACCCCTTTACGGTCGGCCGTGGCAGCCAAGGTCTGGTTCAGCGTTGCGAACTGCGGATGATCCAAAAAGACTCCTTCTATGAACCCATATTGCAGGGGGGACCACGCTTGAATGGTCATCTCCCTAAGGCGCGAATATTCTAAGATACTTCCGTCACGGTCATGGGCAGCCCTGTTATCCAGGTTTACATTGAAGCCGGAGTCAACCATTCCCGTGTGCACCAGGCTGAACTGAAGTTGATTAAAGAGAAGCTTCTGCGAGCAAGACTTGCGCAGCAGTTCAATCTGAAGGGGGTTTTGGTTACTCACCCCAAAATACCTTACCTTCCCACTCGTCTCAAGCTCCTCAAACGCCTCGGCCACCTCTTCAGGCTCCACTAAAGTGTCGGGGCGATGGAGCAATAACACGTCTACATAATCTGTACCGAGCCTCCTGAGGCTCCCTTCTACCGAGCGGACAATATGCTCCTTGGAGAAATCGTAGAACCCGGAGCGAATGCCGCACTTTGTTTGGATGACCACTTGATCCCGGGAGACTCGCCGTTCCCTCATAGCCTGCCCAAAAACCTCTTCACTTCTTCCTTGACCGTAAATGTCGGCATGATCGAAGAAATTGATCCCGAGACCCAAAGCTGTCTCCAACAACTCTCCAGCTTCTGTCACCGACAAGCTGGCCATGCGCATGCAACCATGAATGATTTGACTTTGTTGCAGGACTGATACCAAGCCCAAAACCTCCCACGTGAATTAGTCTTCCACATCTAAGAATTCAAGTTTGCTCTGGGGAGCGTTCATTTTACTGTCACCATGCCGGACCTGACTCATGGTAAGAAAAGCGACAACCATAAAGATGGCTGCATAGGGGAAGAGAGTGCGATAGCCCACATATTCCAGGAAAAACCCGGAGAGAATCGGAGTTAGGATCTGGGCCGACATGGAGGCTGTGTAATAATATCCGGTGTACTTGCCAATATCGGACCCTTGGGCCATCTCCACGACCATGGGATAGGAGTTCACATTGATGGCCGCCCATCCAAAGCCCACAAAGACCAGCAGCACATTGAGCAGAGGTGAAAAGGATGTAAACAGGGAAGCCAGGGCAAAACTGACGGCTAGAATGGTGATCCCAGACAGAATTGTCCGTTTACGCCCAATCCTAGCTGCAATCATCCCCGCTGGAACGAAGGCAATGACTGCAGCTCCAGTAGCCAGCATCAAACTACTGGCGAAGCCTCCGCCGGCCACACCCAAAAAGCTCTGAACATACTTGGAAAAGGCTGTTGTGACCGCGTTATAGGCGAAGAACCAAAAAAATATCGAAGCCAAGATGAGCCAGAGACTTCGCCTGACTGCAACATCCATCTTGCCTGTTCCTTGTTCTTCCCTGTTTTCATCTTTCCCCGGGGCTTCATAGGCCTTCATTTCCTTGGCGATTTTGTTCTCTTTGATGGTCAAAAACAGAACGGCCACAGCCAGGATCATAAAAGCGGCAACAATGGCGAAAATGGGTACATAGTTTGGTATACCCGTATCCGGGACTAAGAGAGCAATAAGGGCTAACGAAAACACCGCACCTAACGCTCCCATCAGGTTGATGATTCCGTTTGCCTGGGAACGCAGGGGCTTGGGAGTCACATCGGGCATCAGAGCCACAGCGGGAGAGCGATAAGTACTCATGGCAACCAAAGTGAAAAGCAACATGACCACAAAGAGAGGCAAGTTCGTCAGATTATCGGCCACGGGCACAAGTACCATGGCGATGACGGCAGCAGCTGTACCAACCAGGATGAAGGGCATGCGTTTGCCGATATTGGTACGAATCCGATCGGAGAAGGCACCGAACAGAGGCAGCATAAAGAGTGCCAGAATGTTGTCAAGGGCCATAATGCCTCCAGCCACCGTGTCGCCGATTTCAAAGGTATTCTTGAGAATCAAAGGAATGATGCTGTCATAAAGCTGCCAAAAAGCCGAGATAGACATGAAGGCTAGACCAATGAAAAAGGTTCTCCCGTAATTTAGCTTCACACCAAAACCCCTCTCTTTTTTCTTCCATAATGGTACATCACTTGTCTTTCTCCATGTGCTGCCAATTCCCTGCCTTGTCCGGTAGAAGCGGTGAACACAGGGCATGGCAGAATCCAAAAATGTCGACGGGGAAAAGAGGGATTTGTGCCGGTATGGCGAAAATAGGAATTAATCCTGTTACTTGTCAAAGGAGGTTCAAAGGCGATGAAAGAGTTTGAAGCTGGCTGCCAGCGACCGAAGGCGCAAGCAAAACCCGCCCTGGAAACTGCAGCTACACCAGTGGTTCAGAAAGGAGAGCAAAAGACGATGATTCGAGTTGGAAAACCGGCCCCAGAATTCATAGCTCCAGGATTTCACCGAGGGAAGTTTGTAGAGATGAATCTGGCTGATTATCGAGGAAAGTGGGTTATGCTCTGTTTCTATCCGGGCGATTTCACCTTCGTCTGAGCAACAGAAGTTTCAGCAGTTGCTGAAAAACACCCTGAGTTTGTGAAATTAGGAGTCGAGGTATTCTCCATCAGTGTGGACAGTGTTTTTGTCCACAAGATCTGGAATGACAAAGAACTGTCCAAGATGTTGGGCGGTAAAGATGTACCTTTTGCTATGCTTTCTGATCAAAGCGGCAGCATTGGTCAGCTCTATGGAGTGTATGATGAAGAGGCAGGTACAGAAACTCGCGGCCGTTTCATCATTGACCCCGATGGCATTATCCAGGCCTTCGAAGTCATGACCCCACCAGTAGGCCGGAATGTGAAAGAGACATTGCGGCAGATTCAAGCCTTCCAGCTCGTGCGGGAAGCCAAGGGTACTCAAGTGACCCCAGCTGGTTGGAGACCGGGTAAGAAGACGCTCAAACCAGGCCCCGACTTGGTGGGTAATGTCTGGCAGGAATGGAAAGTGCAAGAAGCCTTTGAAGAATAGGATTAAGACACTTAGGATCAGTAAGCCTCGTCCCCGGACGAGGCTTTTTTCGCCGCAAATATTCCCAAGTATCACCCCCTGCAGCCGGTGAGAAGCTACCTGTAGCGAATATGGGAGTGAAGACAAATGGGCAAGACCATCCTTATCCTCGGCGGAGGAACCGGTGGAGTGGTAGCTGCCAATGTACTTGCCAAAGTACTGCCTAAGGAACACCGCATCGCTTTGATCGACAGAAACGAGAACCATCTCTTCCTGGCGAGCCTGCCCCTGGTGATGATCGGTAAACGTAAGCCAAGCCAAATTACCCGCAGCCTAAGAAAACTTGAGAGTAGGAATATTCAGTTCATCCAAGCGGAAGTGGAGGGTTTCAATCCCCACGAGAAGACGATCCAAACGGACCTAGGCGCTCTTTCCTACGATAGCTTAGTTATTGCCCTGGGTGCAGAACAACAAGGTCTACCTGGATACTCCTTGGCAATGAACCCCTACAGTCTTCAGGGAGCCCTCCAGCTTCAAACGGAGTTGTCCCGCTTTAGACAGGGTCATATTGTGCTATTCGTCTCCAGCCTGCCCTTCACAGGGGCCATAGCCCCCTATGAAATTGTCCTCCTCCTAGACGCCTATTTTCGTCAACGCGGACTCCGCAAGAAGGTCCAGATCTCTCTGGTTACACCTGAAGACCGTCTGCTGAGCATGGCCAGTCCCCGGCATAGTGCCAGACTGGCAGAAATCCTGACAAAGAGGCAGATCAGGATGCATACCTCGACTGAAGCCCAGTCCCTCTCCCAAGACCGCTCCCTAACTCTGCATCCCGGGGATATTACAGGGGATCTCTTTTTGGGAATTCCCCACCACCTCGGCCCCGCTCCCCTTCGCCACTCTCCTGTGGCAGATCCACAAGGCTGGATCAAGGTGGACCCACACACGCTAGCAACCTGCTGCCCCGATGTGTACGCGGTTGGTGACGCTACAGGAATCGTCTCAGTCAATGGGGCCTGGATCCCCAAAGTGGGCTTTTTTGCCCACTATCAAGCGGAAGTCGTCGCCCGTAACTTGGCCCTGTGCTATGCCAACAAAGAGTCGCGCTTCCGTTTTGTGGGTTCAGCATCAGGCGCCTCGATGCTCTCCGGCTACAATCGAGGCTGTTTTGTCTCGATACAAGCATACGCCAACCCCCCCACTGGAAGTCTTTCCACTCCAAACAGAGCTGCTTTCTGGACAAAAGCCCTCTTCGAAAAATACTGGCTGTCCCGCTGGTTTTAACATGCATAACTTACCCAGGAATCGTCCATTCTAAGGGTGAAGCAAGACCACTATCAATAGATTGGAGATCGTCATGCCAAAAAAGCTTGATGAGAAGGGCAAGAGCAAAAAGAACCTTCAGCAGCAGATTCGTCATACTAAGGATCGCATGCAGGATACGGAATTTGCCCTGGAGAATGAGTCCATGTCCCAAGGACGACGCAAAGAGCTGGAAATCAAGAATGAGCAGCGCCGCAAAGATGTACGCGGCAAAACCAAGGAACTTAAGGAGTAGAAAGGGCGGACCCCATTGGCAGGGTCCGCTTTGTTGATTAGAAAAGGATATTGCTTGGGCCTTTTGTGGATAATCAAGACCAAATAGATTTACAAATGATAATCACTTGCATTTACTGAATGGATATGCTAGACTGGAATCAAATCTAATCCTTACTAATTTAGTTAGGATTTCAAGGAGATGATTCCATGTTTGAACAAGCGAAATTGACATACGACTTTGGTGCTTTGGAACCCCATATTGACAAGTTGACCATGGAGATTCACTACGGTAAACATCATACGGCCTACACCAACAACCTGAACGGAGCCTTAGAGAAACTACCGAACCTCAAGGGGAAGAGCATTGAAGAGATCTTGACCAACCTTAGTGCCATCAGTGACCCCTCTCTGCAAACCGCGGTGCGAAACAATGGTGGTGGATACTACAATCACAATCTCTTCTTTGGAGTTTTGGGGCCCGAGGGGGGCCGAGAACCCGCGGGTACTCTGGGGAAGCAGATTGAAACGGACTTTGGCGGCTTTAGCGAGCTTAAAACGGAACTTATGGCAGCCGCTCTCGGGGTGTTCGGCTCCGGTTGGGCTTGGCTGTCCACCGACAAGGCCGGCAAACTTCAGGTGACCAAAACGCCCAATCAAGACAACCCCCTCATGACCCATGGCGGGGAGCTCATTCCCATTTTGGGCATTGACGTTTGGGAGCACGCCTACTACCTTAAGTACAAAAACGTACGCCCGGACTACGTCAACGCCATCTTCAATGTCCTGGACTGGGAGAAAGTAGCCAAGCTCTATCAAACGGCAAAATAAAAAGAGAATAGCGGAATTACCGAGGTGTCGGACAGTTGACTGGCACCTCTTTTTCACGCCCAAAACAGGAGAATTAGCCTAATTCCCTTTTCCCTGGCCTGAATACCATATGACAGAAAGGGGGGTGTTTCATGGGAAATGCATTCTACAGGAGAAAAGAGTCCGATTTTATCCCAGCCCTCATGGATAATATTCCAATGGTATCCTCGATCCTTGGGTTGCTTAGGCAGCCCCAAGGCAAGGCATGGAATCTGGCCGAAGTTCTTGGGCAAATGGATACGAATGTGTTCAAAACACTAGCGAAACAGATCGCCCCAGCGGTACCACTATTGGAGGAACTTTTGTCTCAAATCTCAATATACGAGGAGTGAGTGAAATGGGTCGGCCCCAGTGTTGTGGTATGGACCCAGTCACGGCCATCTTCATTCTCTTTCTGGTCGTGCTGTTGATCATCGGCTTTAACACCTAATCAAAAAAAGCCTACCATTGGTGTACAGGCGGGAGGTGTTGGATTGAAGAACAAAGACGGACGCAAGACAGATTCATCCACTCTTGATGCGCTGCTTAAGCTGCTTCCGATGCTAGCCCTGAACTACCCCGGCTTAGCCTCCATGCTGGGGCAGCTGAGTGGAGATACTCCGGCAAGTACAGGTCAAATGCAGGAAGCATTGCCGAAAATCACCAAGCGACTGGCAGAGATGGATCCAAACACCAAGGAAGAGCTGGCGCAGCAGCTCCTCAGCTTCTTCCCTGAACTCGGCGAAATTCTCAAAGGTCACTAAGAACCCTAGGGGGATGATACCCCCTAGGGTCAATTCTTAGCTCAGAAGATGGCCTTGATACTCAAGGGGATTGAGATACACACGCCGCAGCATGTTGCCATTACCTAGCTTGCGAAAAAGGCTCTTATCGGGTTTACCATTTACCTCCAATATCCAGGGTCTACCCGCGGTATCGAGAAGATAGTCTACCCCAAGCTCACCTAAGCGGCCAAGCTTCCCGTCAAGCGTCTTTGCTACAGCAAAGCTTAACGACTGCAAAAGGGAGATCAGGACAGGAGATAGCAGGTCCTGGACGGACACAATGGCTTCATAGTGATTGGTTAAGAGATTCGATGCAGCAGTCAACCGGCTCAGCTGTCCCCCCACCTCCCACCGGCCTTGGCCGTTTTTCTGCATCACTATTCGAACATCGAATTTTCGACCATGATAGGTTGCACTCTCAATATACTCCTGGGCAATAAAGGCCTGAGGAGGGGCTGCAGCTAGCAAGAAGGCGATCAGAATTCTCTCATCGAGAATGGGAATTGACCATCCCCACCCTGTGACAAGAACGTAAACACCCGACGTTACGAAGGTCACTTTCAGGACTTTGGCTCCGCCATGTCCCAAACGAGGCTTGAAAACCAAGGAGACGTGGCGACCGAGCAGTCCAACCAGATCCTCTGGACTGTATTGGCAGGTCGGGGGCAGGTACTCCCCGACCTCACTAGCTTCTAGGTGTTGGTGGACATTCAATTTGTCCAGGTGTGTGCACTCATTAAAGATATTCTCTGCGCCCAAAGTGGTACTGAGCTTCCCTATGATGTCCCTGGGCTCCGGAAAACAACGGTTATAGACGGTTCGCGGAAAGGCAAAACGGCCTGCCCGGAAGAGTCTGTCCTTGAGAAGCAGACCCGTCACTGTCTCCCCTTCCCAATCGATGCCGCCTGGATCAAAAAACAGCAGACCCCAGCGGCGACCTCCAGACAATCGGCGGTAATGCGGGACCTTTTGCACTTTGTTCAACATCAATGCTCGGTCAACTCTTGGATACACAGTCGCTCCCCCTGCCGAAAATGGGAATTCTGCATCATGGCAGACCATTCCCATGATCATATTGTAAGACCAAGAAGGGTAGCAACTTCTGAGTCCCAAGACAAGGGGGTGCACTCCGTGACCAACGAACAAGAGACCTTCATCATCTTCGTCGCTTTGATCCTGATCGTGGTGTTGGCGGTAATTCTGCTCGCCTAGTCCCTCCGGGGATGGAGGTTTGCCCTCCATCCCTCTTTTCCTTAGATTATCCTATGACCGGTACGACAAAAGCGGAACCTGGGAGGTGATTAAATTGGACACCCTGAAGGCATCATCCGAAAGACCCTGGACAGCACTGCACGCAGTCCACCAGGGCTTAGCCCTGTGGATCGCTAGCTACCCAGTCCTTCTCCCTATCCTTGAGCAGTTCACGGAAAGGGTCACCACTGGGCTGGATCAATTGGCAGAATCCTTACCCAGAGTCACGGAAATACTGAAGGAGACAGGAGCACGCCCTGATGCCTCGGACCGACTAGTCCGGGAGCTGGTGGCGGCCATACCAGGGCTGGATCAACTGCTCCAGAAAGCAGATAACTGATTGCGAAAAAGCCGTATAGAAAGCTGGGAGACACAATGGATCTACCCAGCTTTTTCGGTTGTTCCATCCAACCTGAGAATTAAGTAAGCCAAGAGCGCACCCCATAGTACGGAGCCTATTTGGGCACTGAGAACGGTTCCCGTGGTGATCAGAGCCAAGTGGGGTACTTGGTACAGCACCGTAATCCCACTCTCGAAGAAGGATATGATCAAGCTGAACACCACACCTTTGCCGATATAGCCCTGCGATCGGATGTTGGGGATTAGGTAAGAGAACATAATCCCCCGAAATCCCGACCAGATGTGTTGCATAGCCAAGGCCGAAGCGACCTGCAGTGATGACTGGGGGATTGTTCCGTAAACCGCCACTCCGGCCCAATCGAGCAAACGCAGATCGGCCAATCCCAAAACATAGTACGAGAACAAGTTCCATGCGTTGAGCGGAATCGCCGCCAGAACTCCCGCCACAAACCCTCGGTAAAACCTGTCCATCCTATCCCCCCCGTACTTGGTTCGGTCATGAATAGGTTCTCCAAGAAAAAGACATTCATGCGGGTTTCCCGGCTATCCTGAAGGCGAAAAGCATTGACCGCAAACTGGCGTTCGGCTATGATAGAGAAAGAAGGGCAGGTGTCACACATGGGTGTACGTGTGGAGAGTGTTCTAAGGAAAATCGAAAGCAATCCTCGTTTCATGCGCAATGTAACCTTTCGACACACCATCCCGGCACAAAAAGGAGTCTACGAGCCTATCCCTGCACATCTTCCGCCCCAGCTGCGCCAGCTGTTGCAGCGCAAAGGTATTGCAGAGCTTTACAGCCACCAAGCAGCAGCCATCAACGCAGTAGAAAGCGGAGCGGACATAGTGGTTGTCACTCCCACCGCTTCTGGAAAGACCCTCTGCTACAATCTCCCAGTGATAAAGACGCTCTTGGAAGATGAAGAAGCACGGGCACTTTATCTCTTCCCCACCAAGGCCTTAGCCCAAGATCAAGTAGCGGAACTTATGGTCTGGAGCGAGGAGCTGGGGGGAAGAATCAAGACTTACACCTATGACGGAGATACCCCTGGAGATGCTAGAATTGCCATTCGCAGCGCCGGCAGCATCGTGGTCACCAATCCCGACATGCTCCATTCCGGCATTTTGCCCCACCACACCAAGTGGATGCGGCTCTTTGAGAACCTCAAATACGTTGTCATTGACGAGCTGCATATTTACCGCGGAGTCTTTGGCTCCCATGTAGCCAATGTTCTTCGCCGTTTAGCGCGCATCTGCCAGTTCTATGGCGCCAAACCCCAGTTTATCTGCACATCGGCCACCATCGCCAACCCCAAGGAGCACGGTGAAACTTTGCTGGGAAGGCCGGTCAGCGTGATCGATATCAATGGAGCGCCCCGAGGACAGAAGGACATCCTGTTCTATAATCCGCCGGTTGTGAACAAACCCTTAGGCATCAGACGCAGCTCACTTTTGGAAGCGGAGGCAGTAGCCCACGAACTGATTGCTGCGGAAATTCCCACCATTGTCTTTACCCGAAGCCGTCTCGATACAGAGGTGCTCGTCACCTATCTGCGCAAGTCCTTTCACAAGTTGGGACAGCCACACGAGACCATCAGAGCGTATCGCGGGGGTTACCTGCCCAAGCAGCGCAGACAGATTGAGCGGGACCTGCGTGCGGGCAAAGTCCTCGGTGTGGTCAGCACCAATGCTCTGGAGTTGGGCATCGATATTGGTACGCTCCAGGCGGCTGTCCTCACAGGCTATCCAGGCACCATAGCCAGTACGTGGCAGCAGCTTGGACGGGCCGGCCGCGGCCATGAGCCCTCTCTAGCCGTCATGGTGGCTAACTCCAGTCCATTGAACCAGTTCATGATCCAAAACCCCACCTACTTCATGGATCGCGGTGTTGAATTTGCCCGCATCAGCCCCAATAATCTGTATATCCTAGTCTCTCACCTCAAGTGTGCCGCATTTGAGCTGCCCTTTGTGCAAGGTGAACGCTTTGGAGAGGTGGATCCCACCGAGATCCTTGACTACCTTACAGACCAGATGATCCTGCGCAAAGTGGACGATCGCTGGTATTGGATGAGCGAGAACTATCCTGCAGTCGACATTTCCCTACGCAGCGCCTCTACAGAAAACTTCGCCATCATTGATACCACTGACGGACAAACTCGGGTGATCGGTGAGATTGATCGTTTTAGTGCTCCTATGCTAATTCATGAAGGGGCCATTTATATCCATGAGAGCGTCCAGTACCACATTGACCAGCTTGATTGGGATCGCCAAAAGGCCTATGCCAGGCAAGTGGATGTGGACTATTACACCGACGCCAATTTAGATGTGGAGCTGAAGGTGCTGGATGTCTTTGACAAGGAAGAGTTCCCACAGGTCAAGCGCAGTTGGGGCGAAGTGATGGTTGTGGCCAAGACCCACATGTACAAGAAGATTAAGTTCTATACCCACGAGAACATCGGCTGGGGCAATATCTCCCTACCCGAACAAGAGCTGCACACAGCAGCCTACTGGTTTAGCATCCCCAACGAGAATGTAGCCACACTGGATCGAGGCGCCCTGCAAAGTGCCTTGCTTGGTGCCGCCCACTTGCTGGGGAACATTGCTTCTTTGGAACTGATGTGTGAACCGAGTGATCTGGGAGTAACTGCACAAATTCGTTCGCCTTTCACTGGCGATCCCACCGTCTATATTTACGAGAAGTACCCTGGTGGAGTAGGATTTAGCGAACAGCTCTTTGCTGCCCATGGGAGACTTCTCTGGCGGGCGTTATCCATTATCCAGAAATGCCCCTGCCCTTCCGGCTGTCCCTCCTGTGTGGGACCGGTGGAAGAGGTGGGCATTGAAGGCAAGGCGCATACGTCCTGGTTTTTGAAGGGGGTATTGAATGATGGACCTCAAACGCAAACTGCAGAGGCTTTTGCCCCAACCGAGTGATGCGCCGACCATCCAGACACATAGAGTCCCCAGTCTGGATCATATCTTGCATGGCCAGGAGGTAAGCACTCCTTTTGGGGCCTGTTACATGATGGAAAAAAGCCTCCCCCTGACCGCTTTGCATGGACATTGGCCTTTAAGAGAAGTCTTGGATGCGGATTATGGTTCATTACGTGCATTTCGCTGCGGGCTTGAGCCCCGCTTGGACCTGAAAGAAGCTCTGTTTTTGGATACGGAGACAACGGGCTTGGCGGGGGGGACCGGCACCTACGCCTTTTTGGTAGGACTAGGCTGTTTTACGGCCACCCATTTTGTGGTCAAGCAGCTGCTAATGCGGGATTATAACGAGGAATTGGCCTTGTTGTATCTCTTGGATCAGGAACTACAACAGAAGAATTTGATCATTTCTTTCAATGGTAAGACCTTCGATCTGCCTTTGCTGCAAACCCGTTTCACCATTTCCCGTGCGGGATTTTTGGGCGCACACGAGAAGCAGCATCTTGATTTACTGCATTTGGCACGGAGGCTCTGGCGGCACAAATTGTCCAGCTGCAGCCTGGGCAGCCTGGAAGAGAATATCCTTGGGGTGCGGAGAGTTGACGACATTCCTGGATATGAAATCCCCCAGCGCTACTTTGAGTTCCTGCAGACAGGAAATGGCGGTCTACTGCAGAACATCGTGGAGCACAACGTAATTGACATCGTCTCCATGAGCACCTTACTCTATCGCTTGTTGACCACTGTCGAGCTCAAGCCCGAGGAGTGCGATTGTTCCTATGAGGCAGTAGCCCTGGCCAATCTGTCCCTGATGGCTGAAGACCATCCCTTAGCCCTGCGCTACCTAGAAATAGCGGCAACCCTCACCGACGATGATCAGCAATACGTCAAAGTCATGCGCCAAGCCGCCTCCATCCTCAAGCGCATGGCCGAGCACGAGAAGGCCGCCCTGCTTTGGCAAAGGATCCTGTCCATCACCGCTGACGATTTGGCCACCTCGGAGGAGTTAGCCAAATACTATGAACACAGGGCCAGAGACCTGCTCTCCGCAGAGTATGTAACCCGCCGAGCCCTGGCCATGGCCTGGCACAGCCGATCCCCGAAAGCCCCTGCTTTGGAGCACCGTCTGAAGCGAATTGAACGGAAAGTACACAAAGGGGCTCTCTAGACCGCCCTAACTGAGTCGCGCTCGATAATTCTGTGGGGCAGATAAAGACGAAGCTGCTCCAAAGGATCGGAGTTGCGAAGCTTCTGAAGTATTTGCATCGCCTGTCGACCAATCTCGTACATAGGTTGTTCCACCGTTGTCAACTTCGGAATGCTCATCCTCCCGATTTTGAGGTTATCAAAACCGATCACGGAAATGTCGTCTGGAACCCTGAGCCCAAGATCGTATAGGAGTGATATGGCCCCCAGAGCCATTTCATCACTGGCACAGAACACCGCGGTCAGATCAGGTATCCGGTCGATCAAGCGGCTCATGGCTTCATAGGCTGCCTGGTATTTAAAGGGAACAAACTCCACCCGATCCCCAACCTTAGCTAGACCTAGCCCGTCCCTGCAAGCTCGTTTGAATCCTTTGTATCGGGGAAGTCCCGCAACCGTATCACCAATTGGCCCACTGATCATGGCGATTCGCCTGTGACCCTTGGCGACTAGATAAGTGAGGGCGTCATAACTTGCCTGTTCGTCATGGACCTTCACAGAAGGAAGTTCATAGACCAATGATTCGGTTGCCACTAAGACGACTGGAATCTTCATGGTCTGAAACATCTCGTAGTATGGTTCTGTCACTGGTTTGCTCATAAAGAAAATGCCATCAACCTGTTTCTCTCGGAGTACAGTCAGATTTCGGATAATACGAGACTCACTGCCATCGGTATTGCACAGAATCAAATTCATACCCAAAGCATGCCCCATGTCTTCCATACCCTTAACTACCTCGGCAGCATAGAGATTGGAAATATCAGGGATGACTGCTCCCGCCGTGCGAGTCTCCTTATAGATCAAACCACGAGCCAAGGCGTTAGGGCGGTAACCCAAATCATCGATGGCCTGCCTAACCCGTTCTCTCTTCTCGGGAACGACGCTTTCTGGTGCGTTCATAACCCGTGATACTGTGCTGATGGATACATCGGCTAATCGTGCAACATCCCGAATCGTACTCACCGTCCAAAACCCCCTCCGCTCCGTCCCAAAAAACTCAACTGATCCAAAACCGGCTGTATGACGCCTATGATGATGAATGCAATTGCGCTAGCCCCAAAAAACAAAAACAAAGGGCGAAGCCGCAGCATGAAATAGTAAACGACTGCCACAGAAGAAACAATAGCCAAGAAATGCAGGGGTTTAAGCAGACCCAAGAACAAGGCGCTCCTGTAATAGGCCCACCACTTCAGGTCGAAGTGCACGTAAACAGGGACACAGAAGACGCAGGTAATCGAGTAAAACACCCCTATGATCAATGTTAGGCAGGAAAGAACGGTAGACAGCCAGCCGCCCATCAAAGCAAGGATCTGGAAATCCGCATACAAAACGATTCCTACAAGAACCAGCGGCCAAAACACGAGATTGGCCTGCCAAAAATCTTGGCGGTAATACGACAGGAATAGTCTAGACAGCGAAAGCTCAGCGTTGTCGTTGCGAATCATGCTCCTTAGCACAGCAAAAAGGGCAACCGTAGATGGAGCGAACCCCATGATCAATACACCGCAGAGTGTCCCACAAATCCACAGCAGATTCAGGCAGGCCAAATGCGCAACCCACCTAAAGACTACGCCTGTATCTTCAAGCCATTGGTTAGACAGCATTGCCTACCACCCTCTCCAGCGCTAGTACGTCCAACTCTAGCGGGCTGTCAGTTTCGGCCAAGCCAACTCTACACCCTGCTGCTCTAGTATCCCCTGATATTCTCGGAGTCTAGGCTTGTCATTCCTCACTTCCTTTGGCTTCAACTTCCTTTGCAGGCAATAAGCAGCCAAGCAGCCTGCGGCTTCACCAACATTCCATTCTACTGGATGCAGCCGATAACACCCCTGGGTGATGTGGGTAGTACCAATGTTCTTACCAGCGGCTAAGAGATTCGCGATTCTCACGGGAATAAGACTCCCCAAGGGGATTTCAAAGGGTAGGCTGGCAACGTCCAGGTAGTTGTCCCCACCAGTGCTAGGATGTAAATCGATTCTATAACTGCCTATTCCCACTGAGTCGGGAAAGGTTGCCGTCTGATCGTCAGGACGAGTTTGGGGGCTAACATCCTGTTGTAATATGGTGAATTCTGCCTTGATTCTTCTCGATTCCCGAATATAGGGGAGAGCCAATCCATCGGCACTATCTACAATATCTCTCCTGAGCCGCAAACCAGGGTAACCTCGGCCACCATCTGGCCTTGGCGCCTCGGTCTGCATCCAGTATAGGAAAGACAATGACAGCTGTTTGGCCCCTTCGATATGCCTGTCCCTTTCAGTCTCACTGACATCAATGATGGGTCCCAGCCAATAATCAATCTGTGGCCAGTTAACCATGACTATGTCACTTTGATATTCGCCCTCGATAAAGTTTTCCCTATCAATGATCCTACGGAACAGCCACAGGGAATCCCTAATCGAGCGACCGGGCTGGTAGAACAGATCCCTACTCCAGGGTTCCAGTGTAGGTGGAAAAGGGTGCGTCCAGCTCAGTAGTTTATCAGGCCAAAAGTCGGGCCTGTAATTACGCCAGAAGTCATAATCGGTTGGCCTGGCAATCACATGATTTTCGCCTTCTAGATAGTCCATGGCGAAGCACATGGTGAAGGACTGCATGTTCGTTGGGTCCGCTTCTGCTAAGGCATCCGGCTCACTGGTTTCCGTTTGTGATTCCGCTCCAACAACGTACTCCGCCTTCACCAGGGGCAACACATCTCCACACTCGGTGGCATCCAAAAAGTATGCACCTTTTAGTTCTACTACATCACTCGTCTCTATATTCTTCACCTGGATCCACTCCATCTGATTACCGTGAGTAGCAGCGTTTATAGGCCTGTGTTTGAGCAAGACGGTAATCCGTCCATTGGAGACGTACGGAGCCAACATTTCCTTCAGCACGGCCAGGCCTACTTTGGGTTCATGGCAAAGCTTGCTAACCCAGCCATTACCTGGATTCAAATGACGGTTACTGCGGGCCTGCGGGGTCAAGGGATAGTTGTTTCGATAGTACCTGCGGACCCCATCCCGAAACTGGCGGTAGGTTGATGTGGCGCCGAACTGCTCAATCCAGGGGTGTTCATCGGGGGGGACCGCTTGCCCCGTCATCTGCCCGCCAATCCATTTGGATTCCTCTGTGAGGATCACCCTACTGCCCATTCGAGCAGCGGCCAAACTTGCTGCGATACCACCTAGCCCCCCACCAACGATAATTACGTCTGCATCCATTTTCTTCACCATGCAACGTACCCTCCAATCACTAACCTTTCACGGACGAGCTGACCAATCCTTCGATGATGTATCTTTGGCCAAACAAAAAGACAAGCACAATGGGGATTATGGACGCTGTGGCCGCAGCCATCATTCCGGGATAATCGATAGAGTATTCCAGAAGGAAATTGTTCAGCCCCAAGGGCACCGTGTACAAATCCTCATCGATCAGGAAAACAAGCGCATCTTCATAGTTGTTCCAAGCCCAGGTGAAATCTAGAATGGCAAAGGTCACAATGGTCGGCTTGGCCAGGGGTAGGAAAATCTTACGAAACATGGTGAAGTGCCCTGCCCCGTCGATAATCGCGGCCTCAGTGAGTTCTTTGGGAAGTGTCAGAAAGTGCTGCCTCATGTAGAACACGCCAATGATGGTGAACATGGTCGGCAAGAACAGAGCCCAATGCGTATTATAGATACCGGCCCAATCAAACATGATGAACTTCGGAACAAACAGAATCTGGGGAGGAACCATCATCAGTAGTAGATAGAGTCCGAAGAGGAGGTTCCTGCCCCGAAATTGAACACGAGCAAATCCATAGGCAGCCATGGAACCGAAGGTAATGGCTCCAACCGTACCCAAGACGGCTATCTTCAAAGAATTTCTGTAGTATTTCACGAAATTGAGCGCTCCAAGCCAGACCTTGCGATGGGCTTCCCAAGTCGGCCTTTCCGGAAGCCACTTCACGGGATATGCAAATACTTCAGGCTGTGTCTTGAAGGAGGTAGAGATCATCCACACCAATGGAATAATCATGATCAAAGCCGCAGCGATCATGATCAGCGTCAAGACCATCTGGCCAATGTTTTGCTTGCCGTTGCGCGTCATGAGCATCATTCCCCCTAGTCATAGTACACCCATCTTCTCTGCCCATACCATTGCAGCATGGTGAAGAGGAAGATGATCACAAAGAGCATAATGGCAATGGTAGAGGCATAGCCCATCTCGTAGTATCTGAAAGCAGTACGATATACATAAAGCGGTAGAATCAGCGTGCTGTTTACGGGCCCACCGCCAGTAACGGCTTGGATCATGCCAAAACTCTTAAAGGCATTCATCGTTCCTATGACTAGAAGAAAGAAGGTAATGGGAGAGATATAGGGCAATGTGACATACCGAACCACTTGCCACGATTTGGCCCCATCAATCTGTGCGGCCTCCTTCAGATGCCTTGGGACCTCCTGCAGAACAGCCAAGAAAATGATCATGTTAAAACCCATGCTCTGCCATGTGGCAATGATAATAACCGTTGGCATAGCATACTTGGTTGAGGCCAGCCATAGCGGGGGATTTCTTACGCCCAGGCTGACTAGAAGCTGGTTAATCGGTCCCTGGGTAGGATGGAACAGTAGCATCCAGGAGAATCCAATGGCGACTGCGCTGATCAAGTAGGGTAAGAAGAAACTGGCTCTGAGTCCATTGCGAAAAAAGACCCTTCTATTGAGTCCACTCGCCACCAGGAAGCCAACGCCGACAGACAGAGGAACATGTAGTAAATAGAAAACATTGTTGCGCACAGCCTTCCAAAAGATCCCATCGAACAGCAGGCGCCTAAAGTTGGTCAAGCCCACAAAACGGAGATCCCTCCCTGTTGGACCCAGCCAATTGGTGAAAGCCAGCCCGAAGGAGAATAACAGTGGAATCAAAAAGAAGACTGTCACCCCAATTATGCTTGGAAGCACAAACAGGTAACCCGCTAACTGTTGTCGTTTCATCCACTTCATCTTTGTAACCTCCGAAGCCCCAAAGGACTGCTGGGAAGGAATAGCTCCCTTCCCAGCTTCCAGGCGACTTATTGCCTATTGAGAAAATCATTGTGAAACTTAACCATGTTTGCAATGGTCGCATCTATGCTCTGTTCGCCAAGGAAATACTTTTCAATTTCCTGA
Organism: Bacillota bacterium; assembly: GCA_012838305.1. Taxonomy (GTDB): domain Bacteria; phylum Bacillota; class Limnochordia; order Darwinibacteriales; family Darwinibacteriaceae; genus UBA5420. The sequence continues at coordinate 35,344 of DUPN01000001.1, forward strand.
TTGATGTAGTCAAGTACCTGGTAAGGCGGGGTGGGCAAGAGCTTGGTATCCCCGGCCTCGTAGGTGCGATCGAGTGACTCTAGGTTATAGGTCTCCTCGGCAGCCTGTACGATGAGCTTACGTGCCTCTGCTTGGGGCGCACTGGCGTGAGCTGGTACTCTGCCGCCTGGCGCTAGGGCCATCATGCCCTCCTGCGCGTACCAATCGATGAATTCCCAGGCCTGATCAGGAAACCGTGTTGTAGCAACAATCGACATGGCGTCTTCTACATGGTGTGCTGGTCCGCTGTAACCGTCGAAGTGCGGATAAGGTACGAAGGCAATTTTAAAGCTCCGGGGATATTGCTTAAGATCGTTCGACATTCTGAGTCTCCACGCTCCAGCTTGGTACATGGCTATTTTGCCTTCCAAAAACATCTGCTCAACGGCCATATTGGTGGCTTTTTGTATCGCCAACACGGGCATGACTTTGTCTTCGTGCATAAGCCCGTAATATGTTTCCAAACCCTCACGAACATTGGGATGGTCCAAATTCGATGTTCCATCTTCCTTCACAAAACCGGTATCGATCACAGCGTTTTGGACAATACCATGAATGTTACCTGCATCTAGTGCAAAGGCATACTCATATTCATCACTCTTGAGTTCATTAGCTAGAGTTCTAAGTTGCGAAACTGTCAGCCTTTCCGGGATGGCAATACCCTTACTGGCAAAGGCATCCTCATTGAGCATAATGAAGATGGCGTTGATGTTCGTGGGCAGAGCATAGTACTTGTCGCCGACTCTCCAGCGCAATGCCCCTGATCCGATGTTGGCTGCCATGTAGTCGTCATCCACTCTGTCAGTTAAATCAAGTAGAAAACCAGAGAGTACTCGCTGCTCATAGTCGTTCGCAGAGTGAGACATGAGAATGTCAACATCATCACCGGTTTGCATGGCCATGTTGACTCGCAGATTTCCGTCCTCGTTGTTGACATAACGAACGTATTCAACTTGAATATGCGGGTTCGCCGCGTTCCACGCTTCTACCGCTGCTTGAGGTCCATTTTCTGCAGGCACTCCGCCCCAGAATTTCAGGTATACTACTTCAGATGCGTAGGAGATGCCTGCCAGACTGATGGATATGACCAACACCGCCAAGGACACTAGAAAGCTTCTTCTCCCTCTCATTGTTAAAGCCCCTTTTCTAGGATTTTGAAAAGCTTTTCACTGACTGGAAAATTACAGAGAGATGAATATCCGTCCTGTTAAGGTCACATATGTACTTCAAACAGCTATCATAGGTTTGAAAACCTTTTCATTAACTATTATAGCGAAATCAAGTCGGTTGTCAATACTTTGTTAGGAATATCTATAGTTTTTCATGACTCAAAGTGAGATGAACTCTGAGAAGCACTCCAGTAACCCGTAACATACTTCGTTAGCGTCCCAAGACATACATTCCCAGACCTAACGCCACCAACAAATGCAGAAGTATGCCCTTAGTCCCAAAGATAACAAGGCGGACAGGCAAGAGCAGAAGACTGGCAAAAAACCAAAGCATCGGTGTCACCTCCCGAAAAATGCATGTATACCATTCTTGTTGATCAGACGGACTCCTGCCTCTCAAAAATACATAGATGGCCAGGGTTTTCTAGCTGGCCCCTAACTACACGACGGACCCGGCTTTGATGCGTGAGTGCGTGTCAATGTGCAAGGAACTATCTTCAAACTCCGCTCAAGAAGCAAAAAAGCCGTAGATCCCCAAATTCCAAGGGTTCCTACGGCTCTATGTTATGCGGTTAAGATTTAGTTGTTCAAGGCATCCTTAGCGGCGGCCAAAAAGGCGGAAAGATAACCATAGTTATCAACCAAGGTAGCCCCAGTTACCATATCAACAGCTGCTTCTGCATCGTTAGCAGCGAGGAAGGCTTCGAGTTCAGCTACGGTCATGCCCACAACAAACTGTTCCAAAGCGGTGAAGTTGTCAGCAATAGTCACGGTAGAACCGGCTCTGGCCATATTATTGCTGTAATATTCGCTGTTGAGCTTTTTGGATGCAAGGGCTTGGTCGGGATTTGCAAAAGCGTCACCAAAGTCCTTATCAGAGTTGGGAACACCAATGGTCTCTGCTCTTGGCAGCATTTGATACTCATCGAGGTAAGCACCAACGATGACATCGCCCTGGAGTGCCACAACGGCTACTGCAAAACACCTTGTGCCATGAGCAGCATAGTCTGCTTTACCCATTTTGAGGGAGTCAGCAGCAAAACCAGCACCAGCAACGCTAAAGATAGATACCAAAACCAAAGCCAAAACAAGAATCTTCTTCATAGTCGACCTCTTTCTGTTCATATGATTTTAGAACTACGGAATGACATGTCCATTCACAAATCTTATTATAAGCTACGACCCTTGCCTCGTCAAGACTAGTTTGTGTTCCTTTTATCAATAGTTTGTGATGTTTTAATCAACTCTCTCTTCCACAAGCTCCTGTAAAAGGCCTACCTCCCTCTCCAACCCTCTCTGCTGCCCATGAATAAAGGCTGTGTACCCTAAGAGCAAAAGCCAAATCACCATGTATCCAATGGCGAAAAAAGTCATGACAACCCCTCTTTCCTTGCGAAAAACTCTATTCTAGCGGAACAATTCTGCCTTAAGCTCCCTTACCTGTTCCCGTAGTGCGATGGATTTCATGCGCAGGGGCACCAAGTAGATATAAAGCAAAGAGAAGACAGCCACACTGGAAAACAATGCGAGGCGCATTTTCCCATCCAACCCAATGCCGTCACTAGACACCACGATGGGGTGAATGGACCGCCACCACCGGGCGGAGAAAAAGACTAAGGGAACATTGATAAAGGCAATAATGCCATAGACAGCCGATAAGCGCTTTCTCGCTTCTGTCGCTCCCCCACTCTGCAAGGCGAGGTAAGCTACGTACATGAACCAGAGAACCAGCGTCGTTGTGAGTCTAGGATCCCAGGTCCACCAGGTGTTCCAAATAGGATAGGCCCAGAGAGGTCCCGTTAATAAGGTGCCGCTAATAAACACAGTCCCTATCTCCGCTGAGGCTAAAGCTAGATGGTTCATGCGGTCCTGTCTACGCCGGAGATAAGCAATGCTGGCGCCAAAGACGACACAAAAGGCTAAGAGTCCTATCCAGGCCGCAGCCACGTGGAAATAAAAAACCTTCTGGACGATACCCATTGTTCGCTCCACAGGAGCGTAATAAAAGACAATGTAGATGTTTATGGGCACAAGTACCGTCAGCATCCAGAATAGGATGTACTTTCCATTTCGCATCCATCAACCCTCCAAAACATAATCGAACAAGAGCAAAGGAGTAATCGTAAAGACAAAATCAAAGGCCAAAAGCACATAGACCCACCCCATGGTAGATTGAACCTCTCCGGAGACGGCACCCTGGGAGCAGAGAATTGCACCCATCAAGAGTGGTATGAGCAGGGGGAACATCAAGACGGGAAAGAGCAGACGGGCCCCGGGCAACTGCACAGTCATTCCATTTAGCATGGTCCCAATGGCTGCCAAACCCCAGCTACCTAAGAATAAGGAAGCGAAGAAGAAGCCCATATTCAGGTCAGGAGCGCTCACTCCTAGGAAAACCCAAAAGAGGGGAATCACGACCACTTCCAAAATGAGCAAGACAGTCAGACTACACAAGAATTTGGCAAGGAAGAGAATGCCCCGATCCCCACTGGCCAAAAGCAGTGCGTCTAAAGACCCTTTTTCGTGCTCTTTGGAAAAGGCACGTTGCAGGGCTAGAGTAGCCGCGAAGTAAACGCTCACCCACAGCACCGCCGGGAAAACCCGATCGGTATCTGACTCCACCAACTGGAGAGCATAGCTGGAAATAAAGACCAGCATCACGCCGAAGACCAAGGTCCCCACGAGATGATGAAAGGAACGAATTTCGTCTTTGAGGTCCTTGAGATAAACAAGGTACACCTTGCCCCAAAAGTTAGGCACCTTTTGTACCTCCCCCCTGGACCCGGCCGCCCTTGAGCTTGAGTTGGCGGTACCCTAATGTCCTCAAGTGATCCGGCTCGTGAGTGATCAGAAGCTGTATCGCTTGGGAGCAATGTCCCTCCACAAGACCCCTGAGTAAATCCTGACCCTCCTGGTCCAAACTGGTAAAGGGCTCATCGTAGAGGATCAACCGCGGCTTAGACACAAGAACTCGGGCCAGGGCCAGTCTCTGCTGCATACCCCGGGACAGGATGGCGGCAGACTCATAGCGATAGTGCCACAGCCCCACCAGAGACAACAACTCTTTTTCCCACTCCTCGGAACTTGTGCCATACATGGCTGCAAAAAAGTGTAGATTGTCACGGACAGAGAGGGATTCATAGAGCATGGGTTGGTGCGAAACGTAGCCTACGACACCGAGGGCGAGGTCATATTCAGCGCCATTCCAAAGGACTTGTCCCCCGCTTTTGGGGAGTAATCCAGCCAAGATGCGGAGCAGAGTGGTCTTTCCGGCTCCATTAGGACCTGTAATCACCACCAGCTCCCCCGTCTCCGCCTGAAAGGACACATCCTCCAGAATCCGCTTAGCCCCAATCTGCTTGTATAGCTGTTGCACTTCTAGCCTGTCTTTTTTGGCCACAACCTCACCTGCCTAGCCTGTGCACAGAGGATCACCAACATACCTAGATAGACAATCCACGAACCCACCCAGATCCAGCCAACGAGGGCAAAGCGCTGCAGGTGGAGCTGGGCTGCGGGGTTTTCCCATCCCACTAAATTCAGATAGATGTCTTCCTTAAGCGTACTGAAAATGCCAACTTGGGTAGAAGGCTGGTTTCGACCCTGCCAAAAGGTCTTCTCTGATCGGAGTGTCCCCCGCTCCCGGCTGTCCTTCGAAATCGCCAATGTAGTACCGATAGTATATCGATCCGAACCATAGCGGGCACTAAGTCCGTCATAGTCCAAGACATAGTCGCCGAAGACAACTGTATCACCGGGTTCCACCGACACAAAGACATCATCCACATAGAGGGACGATCCTGTAATTCCCACCAACATAATCAGCACCCCAAGATGGGCTAACACCGCTCCCCACTCCCTTGTGGAGCTTGGAACGAGGAGCCCGGGTAAATGAGTGCCAAAACCAAAGGCAGCCAAGGCGAAGGCTCCGTTTGCGGTTGCAGCACCGACCCCCGAGGCCAACAAAACCGGCAGCCATAATCTCTTCAGTAGACGGACGATGGACATCGGATCCTGGAGCACAGGGGCTGCGCTCATGAAAAACAGAATGGCCAGAAAGAGTGGAACGCTCAACTGGTTGAAGAAACTTGCATCCAAGACCACTTCTCGTGCACCAAAGAAGCGGGAAATTAGGGGAAACATGGTCCCAAAAAGCACCCCTGCACACAACATCAAAAGAAGGACCGAGCTAATGAGTATGTTCGTCCCTGCCGCCGACAGTCCCTGACCCGCCTGGGTGTCGGTTAGCCTAAGCAACTTGCGCCTCGACCATCCCAGCGCTAAGCAGAAGACGAAGAGAAGTACCAAGACAAGAAGGAAAATTTGACCCAGGACACCACCTGCAAAGGCATGAACCGAGTCCAGGACCCCACTGCGCGTCAGGAATGTTGCGAAAATCGTCAGAAGGTAAGTTAGAACAATGAGGCCGTAACTCCAGATTCTCTTGAATCGGTATTCCTTCGGCAGTATAGCAAGGTGCAGAAGCGCGGTTGAGGTCAGCCACGGAAACAACGAAGCATTTTCCACGGGATCCCAGGCCCAGTAGCCTCCCCAACCCAACTCCGTATAGGCCCAGTGGCCACCTGTAACAATACCGGCCGTCAAAAAGAGCCAGGAAAGCCGGATCCAAGGTACAGCCCGCTCCTGCCACACAGCTTGGTCATCCCGGGTAATAAGTCCAGTTAGAGCCAGGGCAAAGGGAACAAGAAACCCACTGAAGCCCACAAATAGAAGAGGAGGATGAATAACCATGCCCAGACTCTGGAGCATGGGATTCAGTCCAGAACCATCATAGGGAGGGTCCGCCAGGAGTTCAAAAGGAGGGGTCACAAACAAAAGGAGCAGGAGAAAGAAAAGCCGCACCAGATCAATGACGATCCCCAGGCCAACCCGGTGAGACTCCTTATCTCTCTGAACTCCAAGGGTCAGGAGGGAGATGACCAGCAACCACAAGAGCAGCGAACCGCTCTGACCAGCCCACAGAGCACTGACTTTGTAGATCAGGGGCAGGTTACGAGCGGAATGGCGCGCAACATAAGCCACTGCAAAATCGTTGCTCAGGAAGGCAACGATTAGGCCTAGCGTGGCCAGGCTGATCGCCAAGGTCGAGAGGGTGCTCCAACGTGCAGTAAGTGCCCCTTTGGATCCGTTCTTTTCCCGAATAGCAAGAAGGCCTGTGATGATGGCAAGGATCGTGGATCCACAGGCAAGATAAAGTAGGATAATTCCAAGATAGGCCACTACTCTTCTCCCTCATATTTTGATGGGCACTGCAACATCAGCTTACTGACCTGGAATTCCCCACTGGAATCAAATGTTCCTTCCATAATCACTTCTTCCGAATGGTGAAAATTATCGGGGAGCACACCTTGATACGAAGCTCGCAAGTGGGACTGCCCATCGGTGAGAGAAAACTGTAACAGAGGCATGCCGGCATTATACGTCACACTGTCCTCGACCAGTTGGCCTTTGATCCTCAGTTTTTGCTCGGAAACGTCCTTCGCTCTGGCCTCCGAGATCGTATAGTAATAAGCGGCGGAGTTCTCGAAAGCTCGCAAGGCCAAAAAACCCAGCAAAAACAGGGGTAACAAAGAGAGCAAGAGTACCTTCAGTTTCTTCTTGGACACTGTATCACCTCGAAGATATCGTCATGCAGTCGGAAACAAACTGAGGAAAGCGCAGACGCGCTTTCCTCAGGAGAAACCACTATCCATTCACGCGGGCATTACTAGTGACCTTCGTGGCAGCCGGAACAATCCATTTTACCTAGGGTATCGTCGGCCATTCCGCCCACATGGCAGTCAAAGCAAGCTTTGGTTTCTTCGGACATGGGGAAGGCTGGTACAAAGGTTCCTGCCTGAAGCTGATTCATATACAATGCGGCTTGAGCAGCTACATCACCGGTAAGCGCCTTACAGCGGGGTCCTCTTTCGCTGGACTTCTTACCTGTCGCCTTACACCAATTGGCAATGGAAGCATGGCAAAGTGGATTTCCGGCCACACTGCTCTCAGTGGTGTTCAGGGGTAGGGCTGTGGCACTATACCAAGCCATGAGCTCGTTCACAATTACAGCTGTACCCTGGCCCCGTCCATAAACCAAGGATACGGCCGCTGCTGCTCCATTGACTGCTCCGCAGAGTGTTCCCCAAGCTACGCCTCCACCCTTACCGAAGTTCATGACCTGCGAGGGCACATAGTTGAAGGGCTCGCCAAGAACCTCAACAAGAGCTCGGAATGCACCTTCGGCACACCCGTTTCCTTCGCCGTAATACTGTGCACCCAACTCACGAACCTTTTCCACGTCGAGAGGTTTATCGAAGTATTGCTCCCACGGATATTCTGGAAGGTCAATCGTGGCTCCCTCCGCCTTTGGCGCAAACAAGCCCAAGCCGGTACCGGCCAAAGCGAGACCTGCAGCAGCCCCTCCCGCGCTTACCAGAAAATCTCTTCTCGTCAATACCTTCTTCTTTTCCTCCACTTCATTCGCCTCCATACATATTGTCTATTGCGAACACATTCACAATCTAACATCACTACTTCTCCGTATACTGCCAAAACCCTGCCAATCGAAAGCAAATATCGTGAAATCTTTTTCACATAATGACAGGCTACTCTCGTTCCTGCAACTTCTGGCGGAACACGACCCTGCATAACAGGATACTGAGCTCATAGAGCAGCAGCATGGGCAAAGCCATTAGAACTTGGGAAACGATATCCGGTGGGCTCAAGACGGCCGCCAATACAAAGATGAGCAAGATAATGTACTTCCTGTTCCGCACCAATACATCTGGATGGAGAATCCCCACCCCCGTCAAGAGAAGGACAATGAGGGGCAGCTGAAAGATCACGCCAAAGGGCAGGATAAGTCCAATCACAAAAGAAACATAATTTCCAATTGAGATCAAGGGCTCTAGTTGCTCCGTGCCAAAACCCATAAAGAAGCGATAGGCAATGGGCAAAATTACCCGATATGCAAAAACTACGCCCACAACAAACATGGCCAGGGAAAAAGGCAAGCCGATCAGCAAAACACGGATCTCCTCGCTCCGTAAACCAGGCACAAGAAACCGAATCACTTGGTATAAAATGATCGGGAGCCCCAGGACAAGGCCAAAAACCAATGCTACTATCAGGTGCACCATGAACGCCTCTCCGGGATAAAGAAAGACCAGCTCACCCGGGATGCGCATCAGATACTGGACGATGGAGGGAGAAAAGTAAAACCCAACGATTGCGCCCAGAAGAAAAGTGCCAATGATGATGATAATTCTGCGCCGCAGTTCCGCAAGATGATCTACGAGGGTCATGCCCTCGACAGGGCTTTCAGTCTGCTGCTGCCTCTCAACCATATGCATCCACCTAATCCAAGGAAGAGACCGTCAACCGGCGTCCAACCATTACTTCTTCTCGCCTTCGCTTGAGGCTGCCTCGTCAGAATCCAACCCTTTTGTGGCATTCTTGAACTCTCGCAAGCCTTTACCCACTGCTTTTCCTATATCAGGTAGTTTGGAGGGTCCAAAAACCACCAAAGCAATCACGAGTACCAAAATCAGTTCTCCCATCCCAATTCGACCCATTTGACTACGCCCCCTTTGTTAGATTTTTATCTATGGTATCTCCAGCCTACCACCTGAAACCTTCAATGTCAAGCTAGTCCCAAACGCAAAACGATGGCCCTTTGAAGGAATTTGGGCCCCTAAGCGGAAGATTGTTCTGTGAGCGGAAAATATACATGAAAGGGACAAAAGAAATTGGAAAACCTGCGAATTGATGATTTCACCGAATACAAATTCCTTTCCGGCGTCAAGCATAACCCAAGTGGAACCCATGCCTGTTTCATCACCCATGAAGCCAACATGGACGAAAACGGATATACATCAAACCTCTGGATTTATGATTTTCTGAAGCACCACTGCTACCAACTTACGAGTTTGGGTAAGGAACGTTCGTTCACTTGGCTCAGTGATGAAGAGATTGTCTTTGCCTCTCTCCGCAACCCCAAGGATCAGGATCTGCAGAAGAAGGGTGATGTCTTTACCGTCTTCTACACTATCAACATCCATGGTGGAGAGGCCAGAGAGTCCTTTCGAGTACCCCTACAGGTACAGACCTTGGAGCCCCTGGGAAACAACCGTTTTCTCTTAACCTGTACGTATCACCCTGGACGCCCCAGCCTACACACTCTCACCGAAGACGAAAAGGCGCCAGAGTTGAGGAGGCGCGAGGAGGAAAAGGATTACGAGGTCCTAGAAGAAATTCCCTTTTGGGGTAATGGAAGGGGGTTTGTTAGCGGTCAGCGGACGCGGCTCTACACCTACGATGGCGACAGCAACTCCTTGGAACCCCTCACCGGAGAACTGCTACAGGTGGCCAGTGTCGAGCTAAATCAGGACAAGACACAGGCGGTTGTTGTGGGTGCTGAGTACACCGATGTAATGCCCCTCACCAACTCCCTCTATCTGGCGGATCTTCCGTCGCTCCGCATACGAAAACTCTCCCCCGATGACGGCTTTTCCTATTTCTCCGCACATTTTTTGAGTGATGAAAAAGTGATCTGCCGCGGGAGCTTCCGCAAGCAATATGGGCTCAACGAACACGCCCGTTTCTATCTAGTGAGCATCGACGATGGAATCAAGGAACTGATCACACCAGATCTTGACTTGTCCACCTGGAGTACAGTTGGTTCCGACTGCCGCTATGGCGCTAGGCAAGGGCTGCAGTCTGACGCGGGCGTCCTCTATTTTGTCAGTACCGAAGGCGACAGTTCCTACCTCAATCGCGTGGATGCATCGGGCCAGATTGAAAAGATGTCTATCCACGGGGGATCCGTCGATGATTTTAGCGTAAAAGACGGAGAGATCCTGATCATCGCCCTGCGGAACCTGGCCCTTCAAGAGCTCTACAGCCTTAAAGATGGCCAAGAGAAGCAGCTCACCAGCTTCAACAGCTGGGTTAATCAAGAGCGCAGTCTGTCCAGTCCAGAAGCACTAAGCTTCGAGACAGCGGCTGGTATTACCATTGACGGTTGGGTACTGAAACCCGTGGACTTCGTGGAAGGCCAAAGCTACCCCGGCATTTTGAACATCCACGGTGGACCCAAGACAGTCTTTGGCACTGTCTTTTTCCACGAAATGCAATACTGGGCTAACGAAGGGTATTTTGTTTTTTTCTGTAATCCCCGAGGCAGCGATGGTAAGGGTAACGCCTTCGCCGATATTCGCGGTCAATACGGTACGGTTGACTATGATGATCTCATGCGTTTTACCGATCGGGTTCTGGCCAGCTATCCGGAAATCGACGGCGACAGAGTGGGAGTTACAGGCGGCTCCTACGGCGGTTTTATGACGAACTGGATCATCGGGCAAACGACCCGTTTCAAGGCGGCTGCATCACAGCGGAGTATCAGCAATTGGACTTCCATGGGCTTCACTACGGACATCGGTTACTACTTCACCCCGGATCAAATCGGAGCTACGCCTTGGACGAATTATGAGAAGCTGTGGGAACACTCACCGCTGAAGTATGCTCACCAAGTCAAGACTCCAACCCTCTTTCTTCACTCTGAAGAAGACTACCGCTGCTGGCTGCCGGAAGGTCTGCAGATGTTTACCGCCCTAAAATACCACGGCGTGGAAGCAAGACTGTGCATGTTCAGGGGTGAAAACCATGAACTCAGCCGAAGCGGCAAACCCAAACACCGTATTCGGCGCCTCAAAGAACTGACCGACTGGTTCAACCGCTTCTTAAAGTACTAGCCAAGGAGCCTGTGCCTGATGACAACCATAATCTACATTCCTTTGGATGAAAGGCCCGTTAATCGCATTTTTCCGCAAATCCTGGCCGAGGCGACGCCTGGAATCGTCCTGCGCACACCCCCGGCAGAGCTATTGGGAACCAAGAAGAGGCCCGCCAATCTTGGAGCACTCTGGGAGTGGCTGGAGAAGGAACTGCCCGGCGCAGACAAGCTGCTTTGCTCGTTGGATATGCTCTTTTACGGAGGCATCGCACCCTCGAGGATCCATCAGCTGTCTAGAGAAGAAGCGGCGAGTCAGCTTGAGCGCCTAGAACAACTAAAGGTTCGTTCTCCCAACATTGAGGTTTTTGCCTTTAGTCTGATTATGCGCGTTCCAGCAAACAACTCCAGCGATGAGGAACCCGACTACTACCGGCAATACGGCCAACTTATCTTCCGCTGGGGCTGGCTTCGGGATCAGCTCAGTCGGGGGCAGGGAGGGTCAAAGGAACGAGAAGAGCTGACTGAAGTGATGGCAGCCATACCCGCAGAGGTCCAATGCGACTATCTCCAACGCAGAGAGCTCAATCATTTCGTCAACTCCGAGGCCATTAAGCTGGTCGAACGGGACATCATCGATTTTCTCGTTATTCCCCTCGATGATTGCGCAGAATACGGTTTCTCCGCCGCAGAGCAAAGAAAACTCCTGCGACAAGTGGAACAAACTGGGCTTCAACAGCGCATCCATGTCTATCCCGGGGCCGACGAGGTGGGCTCCACCCTGCTCTGCCGCATCTGTACGCTAACCAAAGGCTCCAAACCGCGCATCTTTGTTCGCTATTCCTCGGTCATGGGGTCTCACATCATCCCCCGTTACGAGGATCGCCCCTTGGGTGAGAGCATTAAGAGCCAAATCACAGTGTGCGGAGGCATCATGGTGGACAACTCCTTGGAAGCAGACGTGATCCTCATGGTCAACTCACCAACACTAAACCATGGAGCGATGCAAGAGGCCTCCCGGGCTGTCCTGGATAAGGACACCTCCTACTACTCTTTCCGCAATCTCCGGGAGTTTGTGGAGAGTATCGCATACTATCTCTCCATGGGACAGCGGGTAGCCTTAGCCGATGTGGCCTTTGGCAATGGAGCAGACCACGAACTCATGCAGATGCTCGCCAGAGGTGATCATTTGAGTGCACTGTACTCCTACGCGGCTTGGAACACTCCAGGCAACACCATCGGTACGGTCCTCGCCCACTCTCTATTGCGCTTTCAGAATCAGGATACAGTCGGCCAACTGTGCAAATTTGTCCTCGATCGTTATCTGGAAGACTGGGGTTACCAGGCGTTAGTTCGTTCCTCTCTAACCCCCTATGCCGAAGAACTGGGGGCCAGCTACTTCGATCTCAAAGACAAACAGCCACTGATCCAAGAGGCCGCTTTAGACATGCTCAGAAAGTTTGCCCTAACCCACCTAGGTGCCTTCAAGGATCTCTATACTGTGGAATCGTTGCACTTCCCCTGGAACAGACTGTTTGAAATTGGCTTTACCTCTAG
>DUPN01000107.1 GCA_012838305.1 Bacillota bacterium
CAGGCCGTTGAGGAACAGGGTTTGTTCTATGCACCAGATCCCGGCGAAAAGACAGCCACACTTGGGGGCAATGTGAGCACCAATGCCGGCGGTATGCGGGCGATCAAGTATGGAGTGACTAGGGACCATGTGCTGGGTCTAGAAGCCGTCCTGCCCGATGGTTCGGTTATTCATACCGGTGGTAAGGTGGTTAAGAACAGCTCCGGCTACAGTCTGCTGGATCTATTGATTGGTTCGGAGGGGACCTTAGCTGTGATTACAGAAATCACCCTTAAGCTGCTGCCCAAACCAGAGCAGCAAATTAGTCTCCTGGTGCCCTTTCATGATTTGCGCAAGGCGGTGGAGGCGGTTCCTCAGATTCTCAGCCAGGGAACGATTCCCGCTGCATTGGAGTTCTTCCAGCAAGAAGTCATGCATGCAGCGGAAAAATACCTAGGGAGGCATTTTCCCCACTCTTCAGCACCCGCCTACTTACTGTTGACCTTCTTGGGTAATGATGAGCAAGAGATGGAAAGAGCGTATGAGAAAGTTGCTCAAACATGTCTGGATTGCGGAGCCATTGATGTACTTATCGCTAACACCCTTGACCGTCAGGAAGGCATTTGGGAATGCCGAGGCGCATTCTTAGAAGCACTGAAAGGGATGGGCGATTTAGACGAAGTTGACGTGGTCGTTCCACCAAGCGAAATCGCGGAGTTCATTAGCAGTGTTGAAGAGCTCCGAGAAGAGTATGCTCTTCCCATTCTAAGCTTTGGCCATGCTGGCGACGGTAATCTCCATATCTACTTCTTGCGAGGAGATCTCGCACGGGACAAATGGTTAGACAGATCCCAAGAGGTCATGGAAATTGTGTACGAAGATGCTCAGAAACTTACAGGACAGGTCTCTGGGGAACACGGTATTGGCTATGCAAAGCGAGATTTCCTCGCACAATCTTTAGGCCCAGCCCAGATGAGGCTGCTCCAGGGAATCAAGGCCACCTTTGATCCCAAAGGTTTGCTCAACCCTGGTAAAGTTGTTAGCTGAATCTACGGATACCATGAACAAAGAAGCCTCCGCCAAGTAAGCGGAGGCTTTGCCATCGGATGCTGGCATCCGACGGATGCTAGCGCATTATCGTCATGTAGCAGCCTTGCAGCTGGGTGGGTATATCTCCCAGATAAACGGCCTTGTTGGCAAAGGTTCCGATATAATCTTTGCCCAACATTTCATGGAGGTGCGAGCGCATCGCGAATTCCGGCAGTTTGCCCAGGAGTTGGTTTCCGTCAAACAAAAAACTGACCTGAACGGGAGTGGCGTAGGACCCGTCAGCAGTGAAATCGCCTCCGGAGGCCATCAAGATGAAGATGGCCATTTGGCCCTGGAGCGCTTCGGATATGTCAGCCGTATCCGTTCTAAAGGCTAGCGAAGCTCCATGGGCGCCGTCGATGGTGGGCGGATCGTCGTAATTTCCCGTGGCGGCCCCGGTGTGGGCCAGCTGATAGAGCTGAGCTGTTTTCTTATCCGTAAGCAGCTTGGTCAGTTTGCCTTCTTCAATCAAAGGGAGGCTGTCGCCGGGCAGCACAACCCCTTCCGCATCAAAGAAGGGTCGACCCTTTCGCAGGGGATCACGATTGAGCTCGATGGTGATCCTCTCAGAGAAAAGCTGCTGGCCGAGTTTGCCGCTGAAAAGGGAACTGCCTTTGGCAAAACGCTCCCCGTTTAAGGAACGTCCGATAAAGCCTAAAGTGGACTCCGTTCCTAGGGTAAAGACGGGCAGCACATCACCTGGAGGCAATGCCACTTTATTGCGGTAAGCTTCTAGAAAGTTCCGATTGAAACTGAGGAACCGGTCTGGATCGAACTGCCTAGTTTGACAGACCAAGGCGCCATCCAGGAGATTTGCCGTCGCTTTTTCCTTCAGGATCAGGGTGAGCCCAAAGAACGCATCATGGTATTGGAGATCCAATCCTTCGCTGTTCTTCATCTCAATCCTTGTCTCCTGGAAGGAAATCCCTTCGCTGAAACTAAAATCGGAGTATTCCTGCCCCAAGACCGCGAGAATGTGTTCCGCCTGTTCCAAGAGTTCCTGGGAGGTCATGGGATGATCATTGTAGGAACGGTGGTCCATATGGTGGCCAGAGAGGGGATAGGGATAGGCAATACCTGCACTTAGGTTTTCCACAGCATTTTGCAGCAGGTCCCCATCGGCTGCATCGCCTACAGCACCGGAAATGCCGATCTTTCCGTCTTGATAGACCCGAACTCCTTTTTTGATGATGTTCTTGACCCGCACAGCCTGGACTTGGCTGGTCTGGACCCGGGCTGTTGTTTCTTTGTCCTGAATGGTGATCGTCTCTCGTTTCATGTCAGTCCCCCCTATTGAACCTTCAATTTCCTGACCCGCGTGTAAGGGCCGCCAAATCCAACCGGTAATGGATACTGCTCCATTTTACCGCAACCGCCCCCAACAAAACTGGTCAACTCGAACTCTGCACTGACTGCGTCTACCTCTTGCAGAGTACTAAATACATTTCCGGTAACCACGGAGATTTTCACAGGGGTGGTTATCTGTCCTCCCTCGATCTTGTAGGCACGGGCCGGGGCTAAAGTAAAGGTGGACATGCCAGAACCATGTTTGAGTGTTTCTACGTAGATGCCGTGGTCGATCTCGGCCATGATCTCCTGCACCGGACGAGTACCCTTGGCGATATAGGTTGTGGTCATGCGCACAATAGGCTCAAACTCGAAGCTTGTGGCTCTGGCATTGCCAGTGAGGTTCTCCTCCAAAGCTACACTGGTTGCGGCACTGTGCAGACGCCCCGTCAAAAGTCCCTGGGAGATGATTTTGGTCTCTTGTCCCTTTGTTCCTTCGTCATCGAAGGGTGTGTAGCCGTTACCGGCTAATGTTCCGTCGTCCACGATAGTGAGCAGATCGCGTCCAACTCTTTTGCCCAGGGCCCATTCGGCCTTCATGGTCTCATCTCCAACCATGAAATCGGACTCGCTCTTGTGCCCGAAGCTCTCGTGGGTGAAGACACCTGTGGCTTCTGGACTCAAGAGGACGGTATACTCTCCCGGAACCACGGGCTCGGCATCACGGATGAAGGCGATGCTCTTGGCTATCTCATCCTGGAAATACTGTTTGTACCCTCCAAGATCAGAGAAGAAGGTGGCACCCTTAGATATTCCCGCTTGATCTTTATTCTCTCCGCAGACAATGTCCAGCGTCATGCGGATACCGCAAGTCTGTTGATCAAAGGTGATGGCAGCGCCCTTGGACGAAAAGAAGGACTTGATGGTCTTGTTATCGACATAACGGGAGTTGTGGTTAACAATGGCCGGATCCGCAATCTGTGCCAGGATTTCCTCGAGAAGCGCCTGCTTTTCCTCGATGGAAATCTTGGTCACCGAGTCTGCCTCATAGCGCAGCATCTTTTCTTGGTTGACTTGGAATGCTTGCACCACGGGATGGTTCAAGATGTCAGGGTTGGGTGTGGCCATTTGGACCAAAGTGTCCATGCTGGCCTGAATATTCTCCAGATCTGTGGTCGAACCGTAATACCAGCGGGTGCCATCGAATACCCGGATCAAGGCTCCCTTCTCGGTGCGGATTTTTTGGCTCTGTAAGACGAGCTCCTTAAAACGGATTTCCGTGTTATGGGACTCTACTATGCGGACGTCGACATAAACATCATGGGGAAAGCGAAACATTGGCGGCCTCCTTCAGTTCCAGTTTTCCAGTTGGGGGATTGTACTTGTTCCCTTTTGATATTCATGACGGACTTTGCCATTTCCTGCAAAAAGTCGGGTTTTCGCCTAGAAGGTATTTCAAGTTGTATCTCTAAGATATAGTATCAGTTCATGCATACAAGGGAGTGAGTTGCAGATGAGGACTGGGTTCAAAAGGTACATCCGTCTTTTTTGTGTCCTTGGGATGATCTTTCTTTCTGCTTCGGCGCGGGCGGAGCCGGCGGTGAAAAATGTCATTCTCATGATCGGAGACGGCATGGGCATAAACCACATAACCGCAGCTAGAATCAGCTTAGAGCATGGGGCGTACTCTCGACTGAACCTAGATACCATGCCCTACACTGGATTCTCCATCACCTTCTCCAACTCCAGTCTTGCCACGGATTCGGCCGCGGCAGCAACCGCTCTGGCCACGGGCTTTCGCACCGACAATGGACGACTGGCCACCCTGCCCGATGGTACCTTTGTGCAGAGCATCATGTTGAAAGCCAAAGAACAAGGACGTAGCACCGGGATTGCGGCCACAGTAAGCATCACCGATGCCACACCCAGCGCTTTTTTGGTCAATGCGGATTCTAGGGCCTTAGAGCGGACGATTGCAGAAGACATTCTGAAGACCCAGACCGATGTGCTTCTTGGGGGAGGTGCTGATGCCTTTGGTATTAACCCCTTTACCCGCGAACCCCGCGCTCGTTCGTTAATGAACGAAGCATTAGCCGCTGGATACACCTATATTTATGATCGGGACGGGCTGATTAATCTGGAGATCACACCGGACCTCAAGTTGATTGGGCTCTTCATGGGCGGCAATATGAGCTTCGAGATCACTCGATTTCCCACAGAGCCGTCGATTGCCGAGATGACCATGGGGGCGCTGCAGGTTCTGGGGCAGAACCCTCAGGGGTTTTTCCTGTTGGTGGAAGGATCCCGGATTGACCTGGCGGCCCATTCCAACAGCACAGCAGAAATGGTCGGCGATCTTCTGGCCTTTGATCAGGCCGTGGGGGTAGCTTTGGACTATGCCCAGAAGCATCCTGGCACCCTGGTGGTGGTGACAGCGGATCATGAGACCGGGGGTTTTGGGATCAGGAGCGGAGACCCTTCTGGGGAGAGGGTGAACTACGGTTGGTTAAGTACCGCCCACACAGGAGCGATGGTGCCGATCTACGCCTTTGGGCCAGGTGCAGATCGTTTCACGGGAACGCTGGACATTACGGAAATATCTGTTCGAATCGCCGAACTTATGGGTATGAGTGGTTTTCCCGCAGTGATAGATACGGGCAGCAGCGATTCCCAATGAGCGGACATGGCCGAGAAGAGCAGCAAAAGCTTAGAAAACAGACTATATGATCGATGGAGGAATGCAGAAGTGCTGATTAACAACGATGATCTCGTTTTATTTCAAGGTGACAGCATTACCGATACATCCCGGGATCGGGTGAACGATTCTCTGGGCACAGGTTATGCCTATATCACCGCCAGTTTGTTTTCTTCTTTGTACCCACACAAAAAGGTGCGTTTTGTCAATCGGGGCATCAGCGGTAATCGGGTGCGGGATTTGGAGGAGCGCTGGGATAGGGATTGCCTTGACCTTCAGCCCGATGTTCTTTCGATCATGATCGGAATCAACGACTGTTGGAAACGGTTTAGTCAAAATGACCCCACCTCAACAGACAGCTACCAGAGCGGTTATAGAAGGCTGCTGGAGAGGGTCCGGACGGAGCTGCCCGATACCAAACTGATTCTCTTAGAACCCTTTGTTCTGCCAACCTTGCCTGAACAGCAGGCTTGGCGAGAGGACTTGGACCCTAAGATTCAGGCAGTTCGTGAACTGGCCAGGGAATTTGAGGCTGTCTATGTGCCCCTTGATGGTCTTTTTGCGGCAGCAGCCGCCCGCCGGGAACCGGCCTTTTGGGCTCCTGACGGCGTGCATCCCTCCCCCGCAGGCCATGGCTTGATTGCCCGCGCCTGGCTGCAGGCTGCGGGAGCAAATCTTGGAGGATAGGTGGTAGCTATGGATGATCTTCTTTCCATTCAGGGGGATCTAGGCGGGCTCAAGCAGGTCTTGACCTACCAGGATGGGGTCTTGACCTGGAAAGAAGGGGAGAACACCCGAAGCTGGCAAGAGGAAGAGCTGGAGACGGTGAAACTGCATCATTATGTGGGCAGTCTGACCATCAATGCCAAATTGAAGGATGGGCAGGAGTTGGTGCTGCTCAGGGGCTCGCAGGGTTTAGCCCGCCAATACCAGATGTTCGCTCAGACGATCAACAACCGACTTCAAGGCAAGGACGACAGAGCGTATGCCAAAGAAGTGGCGGATCGCTGTCCGAAATGCCAACGCTACTATGCAGATCCGGCGCGCCCTATCTGCCTCCGCTGCTTGGATCGACGCTCGCTGTCCAAACGGGTGCTGGGTTTAGCTCCGCCTTATCTCCGGCAGATTGCGTTGATGATTCTTCTGATGTTGGCTTCTTCTTTGGTGGGCCTGATCTCGCCCTTTTTGGGGGGGCGGATCTTCTTTGATGAGGTGCTCGACTCCGCAGGCCGCTATGCAGGCCGAATTGGCCAGGTTGTCCTGGCCATGTTCCTGGCCCAGCTGGTCACGCTGTTCCTCAGTATTTGGCAGGGTAGGGTAAATTCCAGGGTGTCGGCGCGCATTGTCTTTGATCTGAAGACGCAGGTGTTCACAGCCATGCAGAGACTATCCCTGAAATTTTACAACAATCAGCAGACAGGCTCCTTAATGACCAGGGTAAATAATGATGCCACCCATTTGCAGGCGTTTTTCCATGATGGTCTACCCTTCTTCATTGTGAATTCCATGCGCTTGGTGGGTATTGTTGCGGTACTGCTTGCCATGGATTGGCAATTGGCTCTCTATGTATTGATTCCAGTTCCCCTAATTGTGTTGGGAACGGCCAAACTCCACCCATTACTCTGGCGCCTTTACACCAGGCGCTTTCGGGCTTTGTCCCGTTTGAATGCAGTGGTCAACGATTCCTTAGGCGGGGTGCGGGTGGTCAAAGCCTTTGGGACAGAACATGAGGAAATCCAGCGTTTTTCCCGCAACAATCAGAGGGTCTTTGCGGTGAATCGGGAGGTGGGGCAGATGTCTTCCACGGTCTTTCCTGCCCTTTCCTACTTGATGAGTCTGGGTGCCTTGGTAATCTGGGGTGTGGGCGGAAGCAGGGTGCTCTGGGGTGACCTTACCTTCGGTACCCTGATCACCTTCACGGGCTATCTGGGAATGCTCTACGGCCCTTTGGATTTTATGACTCGTATTGTTGACTGGTGGTCGTCAAGCATGAACTCGGCCCAGCGGATCTTCGAGGTAATCGACTCCAACGAACTGCTCTGGACTCCCGAACCTGGAGAGATTGTTCCTATGCCCCGGGTCAAAGGTTCCATTGCAGCCCAGGATGTGACCTTTGGATATGAGGAAGGCAAGCCTGTCTTAGAAGATATCTCCTTTACGGTGGAACCCGGCGAGATGATCGGCATTGTGGGACGCTCGGGCGCAGGCAAATCCACCCTGATTAATCTCATTTCTCGTCTGTATGATCCCACCGCGGGGATCATTTTTCTCGACGGGGTCGATCTGCGTTATGTTGACCAAAAGGATCTCCGGCGGCAAGTGGGCATGGTCTTACAGGACACCTTTTTGTTTCGTGGCACTGTTTTCGAGAACATTGCCTATGGCAGGACCGATGCCAGCTATGAAGAGGTGGTCCAGGCTGCACGGATTGCCAACGCCCACGACTTCATTACCAAACTTCCCGATGGTTATGAGACAGTCTTGGGGCAGCGAAATGTGGACCTTTCCGGTGGAGAAAAGCAGAGAATCTCCATTGCCAGGGTAATTCTGCATGATCCGGAGATTCTCATTCTCGATGAGGCCACAGCCTCCATTGATACCGAGACAGAGCAGCTGGTACAAGAGGCTTTAGAACGCCTGGTTCGGGGCCGCACCACCTTTGCCATCGCCCACCGTTTGTCGACCTTGCGACAAGCCGATCGCCTTTTTGTTTTGGACCGCGGCAAATTGGTGGAGGTGGGCAGTCATCAAGAGCTCCTCAAAAAACGGGGTATTTACTACAAGCTCTTCACAACCCAGCGGGATGCCTTGTCCCATATCGGCGTGGCTGGCTAGAGAGAGGTGAAGCAAATGGCTGACGTACAATTTCTGGACGCAAAAAGTGTTCGGCTTCGGACTACAGCGGGTGGTTTGGTGAGTTTAGGCCTGGGCGATACCTTTTTTCCCAAGGTAGATTTACACCTGGCTTTTCCCTTTTCCGATCCCGAGCGCTTCATTTCGGTGCGGGAGCCAGAGGGCGATGAGATTGGACTCATTCGTCACATCCAGGAGCTCGATCCCCTTTCCCAAGAAGCGGTCCGCAAGGAGCTGCGCTGGAGGTACTATACCCCTAGGATCCAGCGTATCATCAGCTACAAAGAGGAGTTTGGACATACCTACTGGGAAGTGGAAACAGATCGGGGGGTCCATACATTTGTAACCCGCGGTCGCGATCAAACGGTGCGCAGTATTTCGGAAAGGCGCACACTGATCATTGATGTGTCGGGCAATCGTTATGAGATTGCTGATTTGGAGGACCTGGATGTCCGCAGTCGAGAGTATTTGGCAACCTTGTTATAGGGGTGGTGAATGTGTCAGAGTTGATGACGGTGGCGGCACCTCTTAGTTCCGATCTGAGGGATGTGGATTGGCAGGTGGTGGCCACCTTGGAGAATCTGCAGGTTCAGGAACGGACAACGGGACGCATACTGGATGAAATTTCATTAGCCGGTGCCACCAAAGTGGAGAACGAGACACTGGTTGGTTTGGCGCGCCTTGTGATCTATTTCGGCCATGAGGCCCGTACAGTGGCCTACTATCCTTTGGAACATGTTCCAGAGTATGGCGTTTTAGCCAATGCACTCACTCGCTATTTGGAAGACGGTGTCGTCCCCACCATGAAACCGGTGGAGACCGCCTTTTGCCCTAACTGCCAGAGGCCTTTGCGCCATGGCACCAAGGTTTGCCCCGCCTGCGTTAGTTCCAAAAGAGTGCTGAGGCGCTTAGCAGACTATCTCAAGCCCTATTGGCCGTTGGTGACCATGGGTATGCTCATCTTTTTTGCCTTGACCGCCGCCAGTTTGATCACACCCCAGTTGCAGAGGATTTTGGTGGACGATGTACTCAAAGCCAGCGATGCGAATCTTACGATGCTAGTGGTTTTGGTGGCGGGTATGGCTTTGGTTCGGCTGTTGGTGACCGTTTTCAGTATTCTGAGGGGCCGGATCATGGTTGTGGTGGGGGCCCATCTCGGCCGTGATTTGCGTGGGGCAGTCTTTACCCGGATTCAGTCCTTATCCCTTAGTTTCCTCGATAAGCAGCGGGTTGGGGATTTGATGAACAGAATCAACCACGATACCAGGCATGTACAAAGTTTTCTCCAACACCAGCTGCCGGACTTGGTGACCCAGAGTTTGCTCCTGCTTGGGGTGATTGTAGTCTTGCTGGTGCAGAGCTGGCAATTGGCACTTCTGATCCTGATTCCAGCTCCCTTTATTGTCTGGCTTTCCAATGTCACAAGGCGCAAGGTGCGGCGCATGTACCGCCAGCAGTGGCGTTCTTGGGATGAGGCCAACTCGGTCCTCCAGGACATACTTAGCGGGATACGTGTGGTCAAATCTTTTGGCGCAGAGGACATTGAAGTGGAACGTTTTACGCAGTACAGCGCCCACTACCGGGATCTTACCGCCCGTAACGAAAGCGCTTGGAATACCCTGTATCCGAGCTTGAGCTTTATTATGGGTTTGGGAAACTTTTTGATCCTCTACTATGGGGGGAAGCTGGTGCAAAATGAGGTCTTTCAGATGGGTGAGCTGATTCAGTTTTCGGCTTATGCCGGTTTGCTCTATGGCCCATTGCAGTTTATGTCCTTCATCCCGCGCTGGTTTCATCACGCCATCACGGCCGCTGAACGCATTTTTGAGATTGTCGATGAGATTCCTGCCATCCTTGATCGCCCAGATGCGATAGCAATGCCTAGGATTGAGGGGCACATCAAGCTGGAGAATGTAACCTTTGGCTATCGTTCGCATGAACCGGTGCTGAAAAAGGTCAGTCTAGAAATTGAGTCTGGCGAGATGATTGGTTTGGTGGGCCATTCTGGGGCGGGGAAATCCACCTTGATTAACCTCGTCAACCGCTTTTATGATGTGGACGAAGGATCCATTTATATTGATGGGGTCGATGTGCGGGATTTGGCACAAGGCGATCTCAGGCGCCAAGTTGGAGTGGTCTTGCAGGAATCGTTCTTGTTTGCGGGGACAATCTGGCAAAACATTGCCTATGCCAAACCTGGGGCGACCAAGGAAGAGGTGATCCGTGCCGCCAAGATCGCCAATGCCCATGATTTCATCGTCACCTTTCCCGACGGCTATGATACTAGGGTGGGTGAAAAGGGCCAAAGGCTCTCTGGCGGAGAAAGGCAGAGAATTGCCATTGCCCGTGCTGTTTTACACAATCCTCGGATCTTGATTTTGGATGAAGCTACATCCTCGGTGGATAGTGAGACGGAGAAACAGATTCAGGAAGCCATCCAGCGACTGGTGCAAAACCGCACCACCATTGCCATCGCCCACCGTCTATCCACCTTGAAGGATGCGGATCGGATCATGGTTCTGGACCATGGGGAACTTGTAGAACTGGGTACGCATGAGGAACTTCTTGGCCTGCGAGGTTATTACTTCCGCCTGGTACAGGCGCAAAGGGAGATGAACCGCATGCGGGCTGCTGTCTAGTTGGTCTCTGGCGCATATCCGCCTGGGGTTTTTGGCACCATAACAACGAACTTACAGGTTAAGGAGGTTGCTTATGGAAGTCCATTGCACTGTGAAGAACTGTACCTGGTGGGATGACAACTACTGTATCGCCAATGGTATTCTAATTACCAGCGACGAAGTGGGGGAGGCGCTGCCCGAACGCTACGATTATCAGGAGACGCAAAGCATTGTGCAGCAGTTTGGGGAGACCCCGGTGGACTCTTGTACGTCCACCTGCTGTAAGACCTTTGCCCCGCGCCAAGACTAGGGAAGATCACAAGACACCCGGGGAGGGTGTCTTCTTCATTTTTCTCAGGGTCGCAAGGAAGGATAGCCCCCGTTGATAGAACTGTCGATGCTCCAGACATTGGTGAAATCCCAGCCAGCGTAGGTGCTGGTTTGCTGCATGTCGAAGGTGGACCTGCTCAGACCGGCCCCGAAGGTGGTCGCAGCGAGATTCTGATCGAAGTAGGAAGTACTAACGGATCCCAGGTTCAGGCCAGTTAGACCTCCTCGATTTCCGGCCCCGCTCAGAGAGACGGCAGCATAGCTTTCCTGGATGACTCCATTGCTATGGTTTTGGTTATGACCGGCCAATCCTCCAACGGTGAACCCAGTCACCGACCCCCGGGCATAGGAGCGGCTTATTGTGCCGCGATTATTGCCCACCAGGCCGCCGCTATAGGAGGATAAGGTCAATCCTAGAGCAGTGGTGTTGCCAGTTGCAGAGCAGCGAGTGATGGAACCGGTATTGGTTCCGACCAAGCCGCCCACATCCACTCGACCTAAGACCTCGGCTTCCAGGACTGTACAGCCAATGATC
Organism: Bacillota bacterium; assembly: GCA_012838305.1. Classification (GTDB taxonomy): domain Bacteria; phylum Bacillota; class Limnochordia; order Darwinibacteriales; family Darwinibacteriaceae; genus UBA5420. Next base: position 11,387 of record DUPN01000107.1, read on the forward strand.
TGGCCGTCGTTTCTGCCCGCGAGGGCCCCCACAGAGTTTCCGCCGCTGATCTTGGCCGACTGCAGCTGGAGGTCAATCACAGTACCATTGGGGGCAATGTTGGCAAAAAGACCAACCTGTGAACTATCAGGGCGGTGAATGAAGAGGTCATGAATGGTATAGATACCCCCAGCGTGGCCGCCGGTCAGACTTCCTTCGAAATCCCTGATAGGCTCCCAGCCATCTCCATCGTTCCCGTAGGGAGAATCTATCTCGGCTGTAGCTCCCGCCTCAATGTCATTGGCGAGTTGGTAGTGGGCTGTGGGATCGGTCCTGATACCGTTAAGTCCATGGAGATTGTGAATGAGGTAGGGGAAGTGTTCCTCGCCTGTGCCTACATAGCCCACGACCAAGAGGGGGGCCATCAGTTCCAGGTCATTATGGGAAAACGTAAGGTAGTACTCGCCTTCCTGGAGGATAAGGTCAAGAAATTCTGCTTGACCGTCCGCATCGGTTAGAACACTTTCTGTACCTGAGGCAAAACCGCCTGGTACCGCCGCGGTTATGGTCTGACCACCCTCCCTGATCACATTGCCGAAGACATCCACCAGAACCACTGTGGGCGGCCCCAAAATGGGGGCGTTGGCGGTACCGTGATCACCAAACGCCA
>DUPN01000108.1 GCA_012838305.1 Bacillota bacterium
AGGCAACCACAGGCTGATCAAACAAGGGGCCTACTTGGCTAGTTCTCCAGAGGACGTTGAACGGTCCCTGCAGCGGGAGCCTGTGACCGAAAAGGTCGGTGTAGAAGAGCTTTACCAGGCGGGTCACCATGTTAATGCCATTGCCGCCGCCCTCAAGCGGCCGATCCATGAAATCCTGGCCGAAGTCTCCCTTTTGGAGCTTCAGGGGCGAGCAGAAATTTAAGCAGGTGTTCCTACCTTGCTTGCATAATATTGCCATAGCCACTATAATGGGGGTAATTCTGGCGGGAAAAGAGCGATGGATGTGAATGACAACAAACTAAAACGCATGGCTATGGCCATTAAGATGCTAAACTCCGATGATACATTGGAAGAACTATTGACCAGCCTGGGTCTATCCAGCGAGGATTTGCTGGGCTATCTAGAATCGCTGGCTTCGGATTTCCAGGTATCCATCTTGACCTTTGAAGGCCTCGATGCCACCAAGACCCGAGTGTTCAGCCTGTGGGAACAGGCCTATCTTTCGGGCGAGGCTAGAGAATTTCTCCTCTCCGCTCTGCACTCCCAGACCATTACCCCCATGGAGTTGGAGCAATCCTTAGCGGTACTTTTTGCCCAGTCCGAAGGCTTAACTGATGTGGATGAGGTGCGCGGGGTGTTGGAGAGCGTTGTGGAAGATCCGAACCGCATGGCCATGTTAGGATTGCTGGATCTGGATTATGTTCATTGAGCCTTTGAATTCTGCACGGAGGTGCTAGTTTGCCTACACTTATTATTGTTGAATCCCCTGCTAAAGCCCGTTCGATCAAGGGCTTTCTTGGACGTGACTACATGGTGAAAGCTTCTTTGGGGCATGTACGGGATCTGCCCCGGAGCCGGTTTGGAGTAGACCTAGAGAAGAATTTTGAACCCCATTACATCACCATTCGCGGTAAAGGACCTGTTCTCAAGGAATTGAGGGATGCGGCCAAAAAGGCGGATCGCATCTTACTGGCCACCGACCCCGATCGAGAAGGCGAGGCGATTGCCTGGCATTTGGCCACCGCTCTAAGTGTCGATGACGACCAGTGTCGTGTAGACTTTAGGGAGATTACGAAAGACGCCGTGAAGCGTTCTATCAAGAATCCGCGGCCCATTAGCCAGCCACTGGTCGATGCACAGCAAGCTCGGCGTGTTGTGGATCGCATTGTCGGTTACGAGCTTTCTCCCTTGCTCTGGGCCAAGGTCAAGCCGGGCTTAAGCGCTGGCCGCGTCCAATCTGTGGCGGTCAAGCTGATTGTGGATCGGGAACGCGAAATTGAAGCCTTTGTGCAAGAGGAATATTGGAGCGTGACTGCACTGCTCCAAACGGAGCAAGAGCAACAGTTCGAGGCCAAACTGCACCACAAGGATGGCAAGAAACTCGCTCTTCCCAATGAGGAAGCAGCCATCGAGGTGGAACGTGATCTAGCGGATCAAACCTGGACAGTGGCGGAGGTCACAAAGAAGAAGCGGAAGCGAAATCCAGCGCCGCCCTTTACCACCAGCACTATGCAGCAGGAGGCAGCCCGCAAGCTTGGTTTTCCGGCCAAGAAAACGATGCGTGTAGCCCAGCAGCTGTACGAAGGCCTGCCCCTGGGCAAAGAAGGTACCCAAGGTTTGATCACCTACATGCGCACGGACGCCACCCGTGTTTCGCCCGAGGCCATTTCCGAAGTCCGCAATTTCATCAAAAACGTCCATGGCGAAGCCTATATACCCCAAAAACCCAGGGCGTATGCGGCGAAAAAGGGAGCTCAGGAGGCCCACGAGGCCATTCGGCCGACCTCAACCTTGCGCACGCCCTCGGAGATCAAACAGTACCTTACCAGAGATCAGCTCCGCTTGTACACCCTCATCTGGGAGCGCTTTGTGGCCAGTCAGATGAGCTCCGCCATTTTTGACGCCATGACTGTGGACGTGAAGGCGGCCAATTATCTCTTCAGGGCCACCGGTTCGCAGTTGAAATTCCCCGGATTCCTCCAGATCTACCAGGAAGGCAGCGATAGTGGCACCCAAACAGATGAGGGCAAAGACCGACTCCTGCCTGAACTTACGGTGGGGGAAATCGTGAAACTGCTCCAGCTGGAGCTGGGACAGCACTTCACCCAGCCCCCGGCTCGTTACACAGAAGCGATGCTGGTCAAAACCTTGGAAGAAGAAGGGATCGGCCGACCGAGCACCTATGCGCCCATTATTGACACCATTGTAGCCCGAGGCTACGTGGAAAGGGAGGAAAAGCGTTTTTGCCCGAGCGAGCTGGGGATCATTGTGACTGACCTCTTGGCGGAGAGTTTCCCCAGACTGTTGGATGTTGGCTTCACCGCCCGCCTAGAGGAAGAACTGGACAGCATCGAAGAAGGGGACATGATCTGGCAGGATGTGATTGGAGAATTCTATACACCTTTTGCCGAAGATTTAAAGAAGGCCCATGAAGAATTGGAGCGCATTGAGGTTCAGGATGAAGTGAGCGATGTTGTCTGCGACAAGTGCGGACGCAATATGGTCTATAAACTGGGCCGCTTTGGCAAGTTTTTAGCCTGCCCAGGCTATCCAGAGTGCAAGAACACCAAGCCCATCCTCGATGAAATCGGCGTAGAATGCGCCGTCTGTAAAAAGGAAGGGCGACAGGGAGGACAGTTGGTGGGTAGGCGCAGCCGGCGAGGACGCTATTTCTATGGATGCAGCAATTATCCTGATTGTACCTATACTTCCTGGCAGCGGCCTGTGGCTGAACTCTGTCCCCACTGCGGAAACCATTTAGTCATTAAGAAGGAAGGAACGGAGCCTGTGTGCACCACGAAGGCCTGCCCCGGAGGTGGTGGCAAGTGACAGTTGTAACGGTGATCGGAGCAGGGTTGGCCGGAAGCGAGGCAGCCTGGCAGCTGGCACAAAGGGGCATTTTGGTGCGGCTTATAGAGATGCGGCCCCAGACCACCACACCGGCCCACGAATCGGCCGAGTTCGCTGAATTGGTCTGTTCCAATTCTTTGGGCTCCGCCGTGGAAAGCACCGCGGGGGGGCTGCTCAAGAAGGAGCTGAAAGTGATGGGCTCTTTACTGATGGACGTGGCCGAGCAAACCCGGGTGCCTGCAGGAGGAGCCTTAGCGGTCGATCGAAGGCGCTTTGCCAAGGAAGTAACCAGAAGACTGAGGGAACATCCGCGTATTGAGGTCGTGCCGGAAGAGTGCCAGACCATTCCCGACGGCATTGTGGTCCTAGCGACCGGCCCCCTCACAAGTCCAGCTTTGAGCCAGGTACTCCAGGATCTGACCGAAAGTGAGAATCTTCATTTCTTTGATGCCGCGGCTCCCATCGTTACAGGAGAAAGCATCCTCTATGACCGGGGGTTCTGGGCCGCCCGATACGACCGGGGAACAGCCGACTACTTTAACTGCCCCCTCAACCGGGACGAGTATGAAACATTTGTGCAGGCTCTGGTAACCGCCAAGGAGGCTCCATTCCATCAAGCCGATTTGGGCCAAGAAGACCTCGCCGTCTTTGAGGGCTGTCTTCCCCTGGAGGTCATGGCCAAACGGGGAAAAGATGCTTTGCGTTACGGTCCCTTTCGTCCCGTTGGACTGAGCGACGGGGAAGGTAAGCGTCCCTACGCTGTATTGCAGCTGCGGCGGGAAAATACCGAGGCCACCCTGTTTAACCTGGTGGGATGCCAAACTCGCCTCAAGTGGGGAGAGCAGAAACGGGTCTTTCAACTCATTCCCGCCCTCCAGGAGGCAGAGTTTGTCCGTTACGGCGTGATGCATCGCAATACATTCATCAACTCACCGCGGGTGCTCCAGCCAAGTTTCCAGTTTAGGAAGATGGAGAGGCTGTTTGTGGCCGGTCAGCTCACCGGTGTCGAAGGATATGTGGAAAGCACTGCCTCAGGGCTTTTGGCCGGCTATAACGCATGGCGGCTGGCGGCCGGGAAGGATACCATTGTCTTGCCCCGAGAAACCATGCTGGGAAGCCTAGCCCATTACATTGCCACAGCTGATCCAGGCCACTTTCAGCCCATGAACGCCAACTTCGGCATTCTGCCCACCTTAGAACCCCCAGTGCGGGGTAAACGGGAACGCAAGCTGGCCTATGCAAAACGTTCTCTAGAGGTGCTGCAAGCCTTTTGGGAAAGACTCTAAAGGGAGGAAAGGCCATGGTGGAGCTCAAGCATTACCTCGACCATTTACGGGTGCAGCGTAACCTATCCCCAGCAACAATCCTAGCCTATGAGCGCGATCTGACCCACTTTCTGACCTTTGTCTGGGAACAGCTGGATTTTCTGGGCAGACCGCAGCGGATGGACTCCATTGACAAATATCTGGTCCGAGACTACCTCTCCTTCCTAACAAGGGAACACTATGCCCGGTCGACTCTAGCCCGCAGACTGGCCAGCATTCGCGGATTCAGCCGGTTTATGTATACCCAGGGTATGGTCAAGCGAGATTTTGCCATCGGCTTGAAGACACCCAAACAGAAAAAGTCCATTCCCGATGTGATGAGCATGGACGAGATTATGCGCTACTTAGAGCTGAACATGCCGGGACAGTCCGAAGCGCTCCAGGCCAGAAATCGGACCATTTTCGAGGTCCTCTATGGAACAGGTATTCGTGTAGCAGAATTGGTGGGGCTCAATCTCGCTGATGTCGATCACGCAAGCCAGTACCTGACTGTCTTGGGCAAAGGGCGCAAAGAGAGAGTTGTGCCCCTCGGCGACTATGCGCTCCTCAGCATAGAAAGCTACTGCAGCAAGTATCGCCCAGAGCTGCTCCAGGGTCAACAGGAAGAGGCCTTATTTCTAAACAGCAGGGGTCGGCGCCTTACCACCCGGGGGGTCCAATACATTGTAGATCAATGCAGCCAGCATCTGGAGACCTACAAGAACATCTCGCCCCACGTTTTCCGCCACACCTTTGCCACCCACCTCTTGGACAACGGTGCGGATCTCAGGGCCATTCAGGAGCTTCTAGGCCATTCCAGCCTGTCCACGACCCAGATTTATACTAAGGTAACCATGGGTCATTTGCGCTCGGTCTATGACCGAGCCCACCCCCGTGCCTAAGAAAGGGGAAGTTACGGTGAATATTCGTTCCACTACAATTATTGCAGTGCGCAGATCCGATCAGGTGGCTGTAGCTGGAGACGGGCAAGTGACCCTAGGCGAGAAGATCGTCGTCAAGCATGGAGCTACCAAGGTCCGAACCCTCTCGGGCGGAGAGATCCTCGCTGGATTTGCCGGTTCCGCCGCGGATGCAATTACCCTCTTTGAGCTGTTCGAAAAGAAACTGAAGGATCATTCCAATCAGTTGGTACGGGCGGCTGTGGCCATGAGTCAAGCCTGGCGTTCCGATCAGTACCTGCGGAAACTTGATGCCCTGCTCTTGGTGGCTGATCGCCAGGCCACCCTAGTGATCTCAGGATCCGGGGATATTATTGAACCAGATGAAGGCGTTGTGGCCATCGGATCGGGGGGACCCTACGCCATGGCAGCAGGCCTGGCCTTGCTCAGGCATTCTGAGCTGAGCGCGAGGGAGATTGCTGGGGAAGCCTTGCGGATCGCATCGGAGATTTGTGTTTTTACCAATGACCGCATTTCCATTGTGGAATTGCCCTAAAGGAGTTTAAGGACGCTATGGAACTGACACCGAGTCAGATCGTTGCTGAACTGGATCGCTATATTATTGGACAGGACGACGCCAAACGAGCGGTGGCCATTGCCCTGCGCAATCGGTACAGACGCCAGAGGCTGCCCGAGGAAATCCGCGAGGATATTCTTCCGAAAAACATCTTGATGATTGGCCCCACCGGCGTAGGAAAGACGGAGATCGCCAGACGCCTAGCTCGATTGGCCAATGCTCCCTTTGTCAAAATCGAGGCTACGAAGTTTACGGAGGTGGGCTATGTGGGCCGCGATGTAGATTCCATCATCCGAGAATTGGTAGATGTGGCCCTGCGTATGGTCAAGGCGGAGAGGATCAAAGCAGTGGAGAAAAAGGCCGAGGCGTTTGTCGAGGACCGTTTAGTGGAGCTCTTGGTCCCCAATCCTGCACCGCCAAAACCCCTCAATCCCATGGATCTGCTGTGGGGGATGGGGCAGCCCTCGAAGTCCTCGCAAGAGACGGGCCTACAGAACAAAGAACTCGAAAACGAACGCAAACAAATCCGAGAGCTGCTCAGGCTGGGAGAACTGGAGGACAGGGTGATCGAATTGATCCTGGAAAAATCACCGCCTGCAGGTTGGGACATGATGACTGCATCCGGTATGGATGACCTGGGAGCGAACTTCAGGGAGATGCTGGGAGATCTTCTGCCCAAGAAAACACAAAAACGTACCGTCACCGTGCGCGAGGCGCGGGGGATCTTGTTACATGAAGAAGCGACCAAACTCTTGGACATGGATGCGATCATGGAGGAAACGGTAGCCCTGGTGGAAGAATCGGGGATGGTCTTTATTGATGAAATCGACAAAATCGCCGGAGGTTCCAGCAAAAACGGGCCCGATGTCTCCAGAGAGGGCGTTCAAAGGGATATCCTGCCCATTATCGAAGGAAGCACCGTGATCACCAAGGCGGGGCCTGTACGGACGGATTTTATACTCTTTATCGCGGCGGGAGCCTTTCATGTTTCCCAGCCCGCGGACCTTATTCCCGAGCTGCAGGGTCGCTTTCCCATCCGGGTTAATCTAGACAGCCTGCGCGCCCAGGACTTTGCTCGGATTCTAACCGAACCGCACAACTCCCTGACGAAACAGTACATTGCTCTTTTGGGGACAGAAGGGGTTCAACTGGAGTTTACAGATGGCGGCATCTTGGCCATTGCCCGCATTGCCGAGGAAGTGAATCGGAGCAATGAGAACATTGGTGCCAGGAGGCTGCACACAGTGCTGGAGCGTCTGCTGGAGGATGTGAGCTTTGCAGCGCCAACTGGATCCAAGGTTGTTATCGACGCGGACTATGTCCAAACCAAACTGGGCGACTTAGTCCAAGATCAAGACCTGACCCGCTACATCCTCTGAAAATGCTTGCCGAACGTTGGGAAATATGCTATATTAGCAAGTGGTGTAAGAATACACACGTTTCTTGATGGGCGTCAAAGTTGCCACCCTGGTCTTGACCCCAGGTGAGAGGGACGGAGGAAAAAACAAGGAGAGGAGGTGGGCGATTTGGCCGTTATTACAATGAAGCAATTGCTTGAGGCCGGCGTTCACTTTGGGCATCAGACCCGCAGATGGAATCCGAAAATGGCAGAGTACATTTTCACTGAGAGAAATGGTATTTATATCATTGATCTCCAAAAGACCGTACGAAAGGTCGACGAAGCTTACAACTTTATCCGTAACACCGTAACAAATGGCGAAACTGTGCTCTTTGTAGGCACCAAGAAGCAGGCTCAGGACACCATTCGTGAAGAAGCGGAACGTTGCGGCATGTTCTATGTGAACCAGAGATGGTTGGGCGGCATGCTGACAAACTTCAAGACCATTACTTCGCGCATTCGCAGGCTCGAAGAGATCGAGAAGATGGAAGAAGACGGTCTCTTTGATGTTCTTCCTAAGAAAGAAGTAATCGAGCTCCATAAGGAGCAGGACCGTTTAACTCGTTTCTTGGGCGGGATTCGGGGCATGAAAACCCTACCGGGAGCGATCTTCATCGTGGATCCTCGGAAAGAGCGAATTGCGGTAGCCGAAGCGCGTAAACTGGGTATCCCCATCGTGGCTATTGTGGATACGAACTGCGATCCCGATGAAATTGACTATGTGATCCCAGGCAATGACGATGCTATTCGTGCTGTGAAGCTTTTGACTACAACCATGGCCGATGCCGTCGTTGAAGCCAAAGAGGGCGCAAGCTTTGCGGAGGAGCCCCAAGAGGAAGAAGCCAAGTACAGCGAAGACGAGAACTAAGAGGGACAGGGGAGTGGGAGAGCAGCTCTCACCCCCTTTTCTGACTATTTCCGAAGGAGGGTTTTCTATGGCAGAGATTACTGCAGCAATGGTGAAAGAACTGCGCGAAAAAACAGGTGCCGGCATGATGGACTGCAAGAGGGCACTGGTTGAGAAAAACGGCGATATGGATGCTGCAACAGATTACTTACGAGAAAAAGGACTGGCCGCCGCAGCCAAAAAATCGGGCCGGATTGCCGCAGAGGGTATTGTAGAATCCTACATTCACATGGGCGGACGAATCGGCGTCCTGGTAGAAGTGAACTGCGAAACGGACTTTGTGGCCAAGACAGATGGTTTCCACGAGCTGGCCCGGGACATCGCCATGCAGATTGCGGCATCGAAACCGGAGTATGTTTCCAGGGATGAAATTCCCGCAGAAATCCTGGACCACGAGCGCTCGATTTATCGGACGATTGCCGAAAACGAAGGTAAGCCCGCCCATATCATTGACAAGATTGTGGAGGGCCGGGTAGATCGTTATGTCAAAGAGATTTGTCTCTTGGATCAGCCGTTCATCAAGGATCCAGATATGACTGTGGGTGATCTGCTCAATGCTAAAGTGGCGCAAATTGGTGAAAAGATCTCGGTACGACGTTTTACCCGTTACGAACGTGGTGAAGGCTTGGCTAAACGAGACGATGATTTCGCCGCAGAAGTTCAGGCGCAGATGAGAAATTAAGAGAACACCCTTGGTGTTCTCTTTTTCTACGTGGAGGGATCCTGCAGTAAGCGAAGAATATTAAAGGAGAGATGTCTGTGGCCGTTGTGAAATATAACCGTGTTGTGCTTAAGCTTAGTGGTGAGGCCTTAGGCGGTAATAGTTTCGGCATCTGCCCTGAGGTTGTAGGGAAGATTGCCACCGAAATCAAGAGTGTGATGCGCCTAGGTGTTGAAGTGGCTATTGTGGTCGGAGGAGGAAATATCTGGCGCGGTGCCACCGGTAGTGCTAAGGGTATGGATCGAACCACAGCCGATTATATGGGTATGTTAGCCACTGTCTTAAATGCCCTGGCTCTGCAGGATGCCCTAGAAGGCCGCGGAGTTGCTACCAGGGTCCAAACGGCCATTGAAATGCGCCAGATTGCTGAACCGTATATTCGCCGTCGAGCGGTGCGCCATCTGGAAAAAGGAAGAGTCGTTATTTTTGCCTCGGGCACCGGCAACCCCTATTTTTCCACCGACACCACAGCAGCCCTGCGTGCGCTGGAAATTGAAGCGAATGTGATTCTGATGGCCAAACGCGGCGTTGACGGAGTGTACAGTTCGGATCCCCGGGTCCATCAAGATGCCATTCGCTATGATACCATCAGCTATATTGACGTCTTAAACCAAAACCTGGGAGTGATGGATTCCACTGCAACCTCACTGTGCATGGATAATGGCATCCCCATCATTGTCTTTGACTTTGATCAGGCGGGAAGCATTGAAAAGGCGATTTGCGGTGAAAAAATTGGTACATTCGTAGGAGGCGAACAATGTGATTGATCAATTAATGCAAGACGGAAAGACTAGAATGGAGGACGTTATTGGCGCGACCAAGAGAGCGTTTTCATCGGTTCGCACCGGTCGAGCCAATCCCGCCCTGCTGGATCGGATCCAGGTCTCGTATTATGGAACGCCCACGCCCCTGAACCAAATGGCCAGCGTAAGCGTACCCGAACCCAGGCTTTTGGTGATCACACCATGGGATAAGAGCTCCATCCGGGACGTGGAGAAAGCCATTCTCATGAGTGACTTGGGCCTCGTTCCCAATAACGATGGAACTGTGATCCGCATCGCCATCCCAACCCTGACTGAAGAAAGACGGAAAGAACTGGTCCGTTTGGTGCGGAAGGACGCGGAGGAACACCGCGTGGCCGTGCGCAATATCCGTCGTGACCTTAATGATGCTGTCAAGAAAATGGAGAAGAACGGCGAGATCTCCGAAGACGAGTCGCGCCGCATCCAAGACGAAATTCAAGAGCAGACTAACGATTTTATCAGCCGCATCGATGAGCTGTTGAAGGCGAAAGAAAAGGAGATTATGGAAGTTTGAGCGAGGTAGGGGCGAGCACAACCCAATGGGATTTCCTTGTGGGATATCCTCTAGATCAGGCTAAGCAAGTGCTTCAGGAGGAAGCCGTACCATATCGCCTGCAGTTTACGGCGGCTCCCGGAAAGGGGTCCTCCGAGGAGGAGACCTCCGAGGGGGACGCCTTTATTATCGCGGTTCGGGCCTTGGAACCCTTGGTCTTGATCTGCGCCTATCCAGACTGGAACGTATCCTAGGGGGTCTTGTACTTGAGTAAAGGGAGAAAAAATGGGCTGCCAAAGCATGTAGCCATTATTATGGATGGCAATGGAAGATGGGCCAATCGCAGAGCGATGCCCCGTTTCTTTGGTCATCGCCAAGGTGTTAAGGCTCTGAAAACAGCGGTGCGTTATGCTTCTAACCAGGGTATCGCCGTCTTGACTGTGTACGCATTTAGTACCGAGAATTGGACCAGACCCCAAGATGAAGTCAAGTTCCTGATGGACTTAATGCATAAGACATTTGTGCAGGAAATAGAGGAGTTGCGCAGGGAAGGGGTGCGGATTCAGCTCATCGGTGACCGGAGCACATTGTCCCCGGATATTCTGAAAGTGTGGAACCAAGCCGAGGAGTTGACCAAGGACAACACCGGTTTGGTCCTGAATGTTGCCTTCAATTACGGCGGTCGACAAGAGATTACCAAGGCTGCGCAGCGTCTGGCGGAGCAAGTGGCCCGGGGCGAGATCACTGTGGAGGATATTACGCCTGAGAAAATCGATACATTATTGTACACTCACAAAACCCCCGACCCCGATTTGATCATCCGCACCGGGGGAGAGATGCGCCTCAGTAATTTCCTTCTCTGGCAAGCAGCCTACAGTGAGTTTTATGTCACCGATGTACTCTGGCCAGATTTTGGAGAGGGGGATTTCGCCCAGGCTCTTCAGGCCTATCAAGCGCGCGAACGCCGCTTCGGTCAAGTATCAGCGAAGGAGCAGTCATAGACCTATGTTAGCGCAAAGGATTCTTACCGCGGTAATTGGCATACCCATCTTGCTGACAAGCCTCTACTACGGTGGACTGGTTTGGCGGCTGTTGATCCTCGTGATCGTGGGGCTTGGACTCGTGGAGTTCGCCCGCATGCACGGGAAGCATGTCTATCCAGACTATCTCGTGGTGTCGGGACTATCTTTTTTTGCCATCACATATAGTGGATTAGATGATCGCAAATTGCTGCTCTGGTTGGTTGCTCAGTTCCTATACTATCTGATCCGGGCCACCTTCAGCGGCATGCGGAACTTCCGAGCGTCCTTTAATCTGCTAGGTTTGCTGTATGTGGTGGTTCTGTACAGCTTTCTGGTGTTGGTCAGGGAGGAATTTGGGGTCATCTGGACGTTTTTTGGTTTGGCCATTACTTGGTTGACGGATACAGGTGCGTATTTTGGAGGCATTCGCTTCGGAAAGCATAGACTCGCTGCTACCATCAGCCCCAAAAAGTCCGTAGAAGGGGCGCTGTTCGGCCTATTGGCCGCCGCCATCACCGGTGCCATTTTCGGGGCTGCGTTAGGAGAGTCCATGCCGCAGTTTGTCCTGTTTGCCCTGATTCTGTCCGTCAGTGCTCAACTAGGTGATCTGGTTGAATCAGCCTGGAAGCGAGAACGGGACGTGAAAGACACCGGTTCTCTATTGCCTGGTCACGGAGGTATCCTCGATCGCTTTGATTCCTTAGCCCTGGTCTTTCCGGTGCTCTATGCCTTGCTCAGCCTATTTGTGTAATCCCCCGTGACCCCTTAAAGGGGTGATGGTCTGTGCCGCCTGCTCTGCTTGCTGTAATCGGCTTCTGTGGGATTCTGCTCTTGCTTCGATTCGTTTTTCCCTATGTGGCTCCGTTCCTCTTCGGTCTCTTTCTAGCGTTTTTGCTGGACATCCCCGTGAGTTATCTAGAATCGAAAGGTTGGTCTCGTTCCCTTTCATCTCTGGTGCTGGCCGCGCTGACATTTGTGACCTTACCCCTGGTTTTAACCTTCGTCCTGCTGCAGCTATGGCAGGAAGTGCAGGGTCTAGCCTTCTTTTCCAGCATGTTCTCTGAACAGGCCGCCCAGCTTTTTGAGGCCATACCCATGCTGGAAGCAGGCATCAGCCTGCCCACACTGCTCAAATGGGCATTGGCTATCCCTGATCTTTTCCTGATCTGGATGTTAACTGCCTTGAGTGCCTATTTCGTTTGCCGTGATAAGCGTACTCTAGCCAAATTTCTGGTTAAACAGCTGCCAAAAACGGAAGCCTTTCGGGTGCGCCAGGTGTACCAACACACCTCGGGCGCCCTGTGGCACTATCTGCAGATGCAGCTGCTACTGATGGTGATTTCCACCGGGGTGAGCATGATCTTCTTTGGCATCTTAGAGCTTCCTTTTCCGTTATTATCCGGCTTTCTCGTTGGTTTTTTTGATCTCTGCCCCATTCTGGGACCAGGTCTAGTCTATCTCTCTCTGGCCCTTCTGCAACTTTGGTGGGGAAATACAGCGAAAGCCCTAGCCTTGGGCCTGGGTTATCTGATATTATTACTACTAAGGCAGTGGGGTGAACCCCACTTGGTGAGCGAACGCATTGGCTTGCATCCCTTGGTGGCCCTTTTGGGCCTTTATGCAGCCTTTCGCTTCTTAGGACCTCTAGGAGCTCTAGTCGGTCCTCTTCTTCTCATCTTGATCAAAGCCCTTATGGGAAGTCTTTCTCCTTCCTAAACAGAGAACGATCTGCAGAAAGGATTTTCTTATGCCCAATGTAGTCATACTCGGTTCCACCGGTTCTATCGGAACCCAAACCCTTGACGTTTTGCGTCACTTACCTGACTTTAGGGTGTACGGGCTTTCCGCCGGTTCCAACTATCAGCTGCTGCGCAAGCAGATTGGCGAACAAAAGCCCGCCATGGCCTGCATTTCCAACTCGGAACACGCTGCCGCCCTCGGCAGGGAGTTCTCGCTGCCCGTCTACAGCGACTCCGCAGGTCTGGAGGCCATGGTCACCGATCCCAAGACCGATCTTGTGGTCGTCGCAGTTGTTGGGGCCGTAGGCCTGAAACCCACGTTGGCTGCCTTAGCCGCCGGAAAAAGAGTGGCTCTGGCCAATAAGGAGACCTTAGTGGCCGGCGGACATTTGGTGATGGAGTACCGCGATCAGATCATTCCCATTGACTCCGAACACAGCGCTCTTTGGAATCTGTTTTCGGGCAGAAGCAGGGAGGACATTGCCAAAATTATTCTCACCGCTTCGGGAGGTCCTTTGCGCAGCTACCTAGGCTCCTTTGATCACGTCACGATCGAAGAAGCCTTAGCCCACCCTAGATGGAATATGGGGGGCAAGATCAGCATTGATTCGGCCACCTTGATGAACAAAGGCCTGGAGGTCATCGAAGCCCATTGGCTGTTCGACTTCCCCTACAGCCAAATTGACGTTGTGATTCATCCGGAAAGCATTGTGCATTCCCTGGTTCAACTGAAGGATGGGACTCTGTTAGCCCATATGGGAACGGCGGATATGCGCCTACCCATTCAATATGCCCTCACCTATCCTGATATCCTTCCCTCGCCGGTTGATCCCCTGGATCTAGGCGCGATGGGATCGCTTTCCTTTGAGGCGGTGGACCACGGACGCTTTCCCAGCCTGAAGCTGGCCTATGGAGCGGGGCAGGCGGGCGGTGAAAAACCCATCGCCCTCAATGCCGCCAACGAAGAGGCAGTGGGAGCCTTCTTGGCCGGAAGACTCAAGTTTAGTCAGATACCGCGAATTGTAGAGAGTGTCACAGAGACGTTCCAGGGTAAATCTTTGCCTACTCTGGAGCAAATACTAGCCATAGACCAGGAAGCTCGGCGCAGATCCAGAGCTTTGATGGGCTAGAGAGGATGATAAGCATGGTGACGCTGATAGCCTTTGTAGTGATCTTTGGAACTATCGTGCTCTTTCATGAGTTGGGGCATTTTGCTGTGGCCAAGTTGGCCGGAATTCGAGTCTATGAGTTCGCCATTGGTTTTGGACCTGCCCTAGGCAGTGTGATTAAGGGCGAGACGAAGTATTCGCTCCGGATCTTTCCCCTGGGAGGGTTCGTGAAAATGGCAGGTATGGACGAGCCCGTCGATGGCGTGGAGGAGCTCAGGGACGATGACGAACGGGACTTCAACAAAAAAAGTCTGCCCTTGCGCTTAGGGACGATTGCAGCAGGACCCTTTATGAACTTCATCCTTGCCATCGTCCTCTTTGTCTTTTACTTCATGCTGGTGGCCGTGCCCCCAACCATCACCTACATCGAGCCCAACTCCCCAGGCGAGTTGGCAGGTTTGCTCCCGGGAGATGTCTTCGTATCCATCAATGGGGAAAAAGTTGAGACGACGGAGCGGGTTGTGGAGTTGATTGGGCTCTCAGCGGAGCAGGAGATGCAGGTGGAAGTGAAGCGGCAGCAGGAACTCGTCACACTGAGCGTTATTCCTGAGAACCGCGCTGGCCTTGGCCGGGTGGGTATCAGCATTGACTCCAAGCCGCAATATCCCTTCCTGACCAGCCTGCAAGCTGGAGTGCAGCAGACATGGCACATGATCACCCAGTTAATTAGGGACATCGCCAGGATGATAACTGGAAAGCAGAAAGTAGAGGTATCCGGACCCATTGGAATTGTGCAGATCGTGGGCGAGACGGCAGCGTATGGTCTTCCCAATTTGATGATTCTGGCCATTATCCTCAACGTCAACTTGGGACTCCTCAACCTGCTGCCCGTTCCTGTGCTGGACGGCGGCTGGATCCTGATTCTGCTCCTGGAAGCGGTGCGGGGTAAGCCTTTGGCACCGGAGGTTAGGGGTGTAGCTCAATTTATCGGTTTAGCGCTCTTGATGGCCTTGATGCTCTTTGCCACCTTCAAGGATCTCACGCGGCTCAATTTATTTTCCTAAGACAAAGGAGTGTGCACCATGCGTCAATCCACTCGCCAAGTGATGGTGGGCAATGTACCCATCGGAGCAGGAGCGCCCATTACAGTACAATCCATGACCAACACCGATACGAGGGATATCGCGGCCACAAGAGAGCAGATCGAGGCTCTAGCAGCGGCCGGATGCGATTTTGTCCGTGTCGCCGTCCCTGACCAAAAGGCTGCACAGGCACTGTCTTCACTGGTAGAGCATAGTCCGGTACCTTTGGTTGCAGATATTCACTTTAACCACCGCTTGGCCCTGCGTTCCTTGGAGGCGGGGGTGCACAAACTGCGCCTCAACCCAGGGAATATTGGTTCGGAAGACAAGGTCCGGGAGGTGGTCAAAGCCGCCCAGGAGCGGAAGGTTCCCATTCGAATTGGGGTGAACTCGGGTTCTGTCTCGTCGGCTCTCCTAGCCAGATATGGACGAACAGCCACAGCCATAGTGGAAAGCGCCTTGGAGCATATTGCCATTTTTGAAAAACTGAACTTCTTTGATATTGTGGTGTCCCTGAAATCAACCGAAGTGGAGATGACGGTGGCCGCCTATGAGGAACTGAGCAAGAGAGTGCCCTACCCTACACACATAGGGATTACAGAGGCCGGGACGAAGTGGTTCGGTACCATCAAATCCGCCGCGGGACTTGGTGCCCTCTTATCCCGTGGTTTAGGCGATACGCTGCGGGTCTCTCTCACAGCCGATCCCGTTGAGGAGGTCAAAGTAGGCTGGGCTATCCTTTCCGCTCTTGGTCTGCGGCAAAGGGGACCTGTCTTCATTTCCTGCCCGACCTGCGGTAGAACTGAGATCGACTTAGAAGGAATAGCGGCGGAAGTGGAGAAACGTCTAAGTGATTTTCCCTTGCCCATCACCATTGCTGTTATGGGTTGCGTGGTCAATGGTCCCGGTGAAGCTAGGTACGCTGATCTAGGCATCACGGGAGGTAAGGGCGTTGGTCTCGTCTTCCGCCACGGACAGATTTTACGCAAAGTACCAGAGACTGAGCTAGTAGACGCCTTGGTGGCTGAAGCCAATAATTTGCTTGCAGAAAGATAGGGGATAGCCGATGCTGATGTCGCAATTGTATTCACCCACCCTCAGAGAAACCCCGTCAGAGGCTGAGATTATCAGTCATAAGCTCATGCTTAGAGCGGGGTTGATGCGGCGATCCGCCGCGGGCATGTATGCCTTTCTTCCCTTGGGATTAAGGGTGATCCGTAAGGTGGAGCAGATCATTCGAGAAGAGATGAATGCCATTGAAGGCCAAGAGGTGCTTCTACCCATTGTCCAGCCTGCGGAACTTTGGGAAGAATCCGGTCGCTGGGGCGACTATGGCGATGAAATGTTTCGCCTGAAGGATCGCCAAGGGCGCCAGTTTTGCCTGGGTCCAACCCACGAAGAGATTATTACCGCCCTGGTCCGCTCCGAGGTGCGTTCCTACCGTCAGCTGCCCCTAAGGCTCTACCAGATTCAAAATAAGTACCGGGACGAAATGCGCCCCCGTTTTGGGCTTATGCGGGGCCGGGAGTTTATCATGAAGGACATGTACTCCTTCGATCGCGATGACGAAGCCCTTGATCAAAGCTACTGGGCAGCTTATCATGCCTATGAGCGCATTTTTCAGCGCTGCGGCGTGGAAGCACATCCTGTAGAGGCTGATTCAGGCGCCATCGGCGGTGACGTGACCCACGAATTTATGGTCTTGGCTGACTCGGGCGAGGATTTGGTCCTGTTTTGTCCAAGCTGCGGCTATGCGGCCAATGCTGAGCGCGCTGAAGGTGTGCCCCCAGCTAAGGTAGGAGGCGCCCCCGCCATGAAGGCCCTTACCAAGGTACATACGCCCCAGGCCAGCACCATTGAACAGATCAGTGCCTTTTTAGGGGTAAACCCTGAAGACTGCATCAAGACACTGCTCTATCTGGCAGACGGCAAACCGGTAGCAGCCTTGATCCGTGGGGATCATAACCTGAACGAGATCAAGCTGCGCAAAACGCTAGAATGCGAAACCCTAGAATTGGCCGATGATGACACCATTTTGGCCACAACAGGTGCCCCTGTCGGTTTCGCGGGACCGGTCGGTTTGAGCATCCCCCTCTACGCAGACTACGCCATACAAAACATGGCGGACGCTGTGGTGGGAGCGAATGAAGGAGATCATCATCTGATCCATGCCAATTTGGATCGTGACTTTGCAGTGACGCTCTTTGCCGACCTGCGAGAAACCGAACCAGGCGATCCCTGTCCGCGCTGTGTCGGCACCCTGGAGGGAGCCCGGGGCATTGAAGTCGGTCAAGTTTTTAAACTTGGCACCAAGTATTCCAGGGCCATGGGGGCCACATTCTTAGACGAAAGCGGCGCAGAGAAACCTGTGATCATGGGCTGCTACGGTATTGGTGTTGGACGTACGGTGGCCGCGGTGATCGAAAAGAATCATGACCAAGATGGCATCATCTGGCCCTTGGCTATCGCCCCTTATCAGGTCATCATCGTTCCCGTCAGCATGAAAGATGAGGCCCAGGCCCAAGCCGCCCGCAAGCTCTATCAAGAACTGAAAGCAGCAGGTGTAGAAGTGGTTCTGGATGACAGAGATGAACGTCCCGGTGTTAAGTTTAAGGACGCTGACTTGATCGGCTTTCCCCTGCGTGTGACCATCGGCTCTCGCTCCTTGGAACAAGGAGAGATGGAGATCGTGCTCCGCAGGACCAAGGAGAAGAGGAACGTACCCATTTCCCAAGTACTGCCAGATATCGAAACTATCTTAAAGGATGGGGAGAGTTCGTGGGTATAGCAGCAATTGTTCCAGCGTACAACGAAGAACGCACCATTGGGATGGTTGTGGAGGCACTTTTGGACTGTCCGGCCATTGATGAGATCATTGTGGTCAGTGACGGCTCCACAGACCAAACAGTACAGGTGGCCCAGGGCTATCCCGTCAAAGTCCTTGCTCTGCCGGAAAATGTGGGGAAGGGCGGTGCGATGAAGGCCGGAGCGGCCGAGACAGAATGCTCCATATTAGTGTTTCTCGACGCCGACCTCATTGGTCTGAAATCTAAGCACATTGAAGATTTGCTCGAACCTGTCCGATCCGGTCGAACAGCCATGAGTATCGGTGTGTTCTCTGAGGGTAGGGTCAGCACAGATCTCGCCCAGAAGATTGCGCCTTCCCTCTCGGGGCAGCGAGCGGTGCGAAAATCCCTCTTTGATGCCGTCCCCAAACTTGAGGCCAGCCGCTATGGAGTGGAAGTGGCCTTGACCCAGTATGCGGAGCACCATGGCGTTGGTATTGTGCGGGTACCCCTGCCCTATCTTTCCCAAATCACGAAAGAAGAAAAGCGGGGATTCGTCCACGGCCTGCAAGATCGGGTAGAGATGTATAAAGATATCGTCAAATCGATGTTGACCGATAAGAAAACAGACGGAAAATCAACTAAGAAATAGTCCCCACAAGCCCTGCAACTGAAGGGCTTGTTTTTGGAGGTGGTAGCATGGCTTCTTTCTACCTTGAGCCTGAAGATCGATATTATCTGGCCTCCCTCAGTTCCAATCCCCTTGCGCAAAAACTCGAAATTGTGAAGATAGGCGTTGAGCCCCACAAACGAACCTGGACCTTTGTAATCAAAGGACAACCCCAAGGCGATCAGGAACTGTGGCAAGAACTAGCGCAAGCTGTTCAGAACCTGGTTCCCGAGGTCTCGCATGTGCATTTTGAATGGACCATGGAGACTATCGATTGCGATGTGACCTATTTGGAGCAGGCGATCCAGCAGGTACAGAACCAGGCGGAAAACGGCAGCCTTGTGTCCGAGGCCAACGGCCCTACCCCCAGGCGCAATGGTAACGGACGAAGGCGAGGTTTACTTGTCAACACGATTGGTGGACAAGCCATCGCCCTTCGCGACCTGGTGGAGGAGGAGCGCAATGTTGTGATCTGCGGCGAAGTGGTCTCCTTTGATTCCAGGTTGACCCGCACGGGCAAGACACTGATCATGTTTGACTTATACGATGGTACAGACACCCTTAGCTGTAAGGCGTTTTTGGAGGAATCGGAGGATTTAGGGTTCAAGCCCGGAGATTGGCTCAAAGTCCGGGGTCATTTGCAGTTTCAGTCCTTTGACCAGCAATTGTCCCTGATGGTGCAAGCCCTCGCCTTAGCCGAAGCCCCGCCCGCCCTATCCGATGACGCACCGGTAAAACGGGTGGAACTGCACTTACACACTAAAATGAGCGGGCTGGACGGTACCATTGATGTGGGCGATGTGGTGAAGCTAGCGGCCTCCTTAGGTCATGAAGCCCTGGCTATTACAGACCATGGTGTGGTTCAAGCGTTTCCCGACGCCCACCGAGCAGGAACCAAGCACAAAGTGAAGATCATTTACGGTGTGGAAGGTTACTTGGTGGACGATGCTGCGAGCAAGGGGCGTGCCTTTCATATTATCCTATTGGCTAAGAACCAAGTGGGACTGAAGAATCTGTACCGCTTAGTCTCCTTTTCCCATCTGGAGCACTTTTACCGTGCGCCCCGCATTCCCCGTTCTCTCCTGGAGAAGCATCGTGAAGGCCTAATCATTGGTTCAGCCTGTGAGGCCGGCGAGGTCTACCAGGCGGTTCTAGGCGGCAATCCCGACGTCATGACGATCGCTTCGTTCTACGACTACCTGGAGATCCAGCCCCTGGACAACAATCTCTTTTTGCTGGGCACAACCCATGTGCAGTCCAAGGACGATTTGGCCCGGATCAATCGGCAGATTGTGAAAATAGGGGAGAGCTTAGGCCGCCCTGTGGTAGCCACAGGTGACGTTCATTATCTGCGGCCCGAGGACAGCCTGATCCGTACCATTTTGTTGGCGGGGAGAGGTTTTGAGGATGCTGAGCATCAAGCACCCCTCTTCTACCGCACAACTGCTGAGATGTTGGAAGAATTCGCTTACCTTGGTGCGGAGAAGGCAGAGGAAGTTGTGATTCACAATCCCCGGAAGCTAGCTCTCGAAGTTGAAACCTTAAGGCCCGTGCCCGAGGGACTGCACCCTCCCCATGTGGACAATGCCGAGGAAGATCTAGAGGAGATGGCTTTTCTAGCGGCCCGGGAGACCTATGGTGATCCCTTGCCTCCCATCGTCCAGGCCCGTCTGGACCGGGAGCTCAAAGCCATCATTACCCATGGTTACGCCTCTCTGTATTTGATCGCCCATAAACTGGTGAAAAAATCCCTTGATGACGGCTATTTGGTCGGATCCCGGGGTTCGGTGGGTTCCTCTCTCGTGGCCACCATGTGTGCAATTACGGAAGTGAATCCTCTGCCGCCCCATTATGTCTGTCCGAGCTGCTATTGGACGGAATTCTATACAGAAGGTGAAGTCGGTTCAGGGGTTGACTTGCCCCCGAAGACCTGCCCGAAGTGTAGTACTAACTTGCGCAGACTAGGTTTTGACATTCCCTTCGAAGTGTTTATGGGCTTTCACGGTGATAAAGTTCCCGATATTGATCTAAACTTCAGCGGTGAGTACCAAGCCCAGATCCATGACTATACGGTGGAGCTCTTTGGATCGGACAAAGTATTTCGTGCAGGGACCATTGGCACCCTTGCGGACAAAACAGCCTATGGTTTTGTCATGAAGTACCTAGAGCAAACCAATGATACTAGGCGCAACGCGGAAGTGAATCGCTTGGTGAGCAAACTGGCCGGGGCCAGGCGTACAACAGGACAGCATCCCGGAGGAATGGTGGTCGTTCCGCCGGATAAGGACATCTTTGACTTCACTCCCATCCAACATCCAGCGAATGATAGCCGCAGCGGTACCATTACGACCCATTTTGAGTACCATGCCCTCGATGACAGTCTGGTGAAATTGGATATTCTAGGCCATGATGATCCCACCATGCTGCGTTTTCTACAAGATATTACGGGAGTGTCCGTCTTGGAGATCCCCTTAGATGACGAGAAAACCATGTCCCTGTTTTCCTCCCTGGACAGTCTGGGTCTGCGCGAAGAACAGATCGGCACTCCCGTGGGAACCTTGGGTATTCCGGAGTTCGGCACCCGTTTTGTCCGGCAGATGCTCATCGACACATCACCTAGGACCTTTAGTGACTTGGTGCGCATTAGCGGACTGTCCCACGGTACGAATGTCTGGACCAACAATGCCCAGGATTTGATCCGCACAGGTGTAACCGACCTGAGCAACTGTATCGCCACCAGAGATGACATCATGTCCTACCTCATGCTCCAAGGTCTTGAAGCCGGGGACGCCTTCGGCATAATGGAGCAGGTGCGAAAAGGCCGGGGCCTAACCGATAAGGAAGAAGCCCTGCTGCGGAAGTTTGAGGTTCCCGAATGGTATATCGAATCCTGTAAGAAAATCAGCTATATGTTCCCTAAGGCCCACGCTGTGGCCTATGTGATGATGGCGTTTCGCATTGCTTTTTTCAAAGTGCACTATCCCTTGGCCTTTTATGCAGCCCTCTTCTCTCTAAGGGCAGGCGACCTTGATGCACAGATCGTCTGTGGGGGCGAAGCGGCGGTGAAGGCCGAGCTCGAAGGCATTATTGCCAAGGGTCGTGAAGCCACACCGAAAGAACGAAACACTGTCACGCAGCTGGAAATCGTTCTGGAAGCGATGGCACGGCAAATCCGCTTCTTACCTGTGGATCTTTACAAGTCTTCCGATCAGACCTTTTGTCTCGAAGATGGCGCCCTGCGCCTGCCCTTTGCCTCGCTGCAAGGTGTGGGGGCCAGTGCAGCCTCGGGTATTGTTCAGGCCAGGGAGGACGGGGAGTTTATCTCCATCGAGGATCTCAGGCAGCGCTCTGGGATCACCAAGGCTGTGGTGGAGACATTGCGTCTGCATGGCTGCCTGAAAGGGCTGCCCGAGACGAATCAATTGACACTGTTTTAGAACTTGTGGTATAATAAACCTGTTATCTGAAGCAATCAGAAGCTGAATGTTTCAGTCCGTTGTTAACATGAGGAGCAGCCGGGAGAGTGGGGGTTCACCCACTCTTTTGACGTATGCCATGGGAAAAGGGGCATAATTGTCCTATAAAGGGGGCGATCGAATCCGTGAGTAGGATTAATATCGTAACATTAGTCAGCCAGTGGGTAGAGGAGATCATCCAGGGCAGTGACCTAGAGTTGGTGGATGTGGAGTATGTCAAAGAACACTCCACCTGGGTACTTCGGGTATATCTAGATAAGCCGGACGGAATTGACCTTGAGGACTGCCAGCGAGTGAGCCAGGCTCTAGACCTGAAACTTGATGCTGAGGATCCCATTCCCGGTGCGTACTCTCTGGAGGTGTCTTCACCCGGTTTAGAACGTCCTCTGAAGAAGGCCTCGGATTACCAGCGATTCAAAGGTCGTCTCGTCAAAATCCGCACCTACAGCGGCCTGCACGGACGAAAGCGCTTTGAAGGTATTCTCGAAGGCTTGCGGGATGAAAATGTAGTACTAAAATGGGAAGGGGACACCATAGAGATTCCCCTAGAGCTTGTAGCCAAGGCGAATTTGGCTATGGATCTCTAAAACGGGAGGCCAGAAGAAATGAACCTGGAATTAATCGGCGCGTTAAAAGAGTTGGAGAAAGAAAGGGGCATATCGAAGGATCTCCTGATAGAAGCCATCGAAACTGCAATCATCTCGGCCTATAAAAAGAACTACGGTGCCAGTTCGTCCTCCAGTGCCCGTGTGGAACTCAATGAACAGTCCGGGGACATCCGTGTCTATTCGCGACGTGTTGTCGTCAGCGAAGTGCAGGACGACACGGCGGAGATCGCTTTGGAGGAAGCACAAGCCCTAGACCCCAATTATGCTTTGGGCGATATTGTGGAGCATGAGGTCACCCCAGCGAACTTTGGCCGAATCGCGGCCCAAACTGCCAAACAGGTGGTCATCCAAAAGATTCGGGAGGCCGAGCGTTCCATCGTCTACGATGTCTACTCCAATCGCGAAGGCGATGTGGTCACAGGCACGGTGCAGCGGACAGACCACAGACAGGTCATTGTTGATCTAGGGGATGTGGAGGCGGTTTTACCTGCCAGTGAACAGATCCCCAACGAGCAGTACAGACACCATATGAAACTGCGTTTTTACATTAGCGAAGTGCGTCAAAGCAGCAAGGGACCCCAGGTATTTTTGTCGCGAACACACCCCGGTCTGCTGCGGGCTCTCTTCGAGTTTGAAGTACCTGAAATCCAAAGCGGCGAAGTGGAGATACGGTCGGTGGCGAGGGAAGCGGGCAATCGCTCCAAAGTTGCGGTATACAGTCGCGATCCTAACATCGACCCCGTAGGTGCCTGCGTGGGAGCGAGAGGTTCGAGGGTGCAGGCTGTGGTGGCAGAACTAGGCAACGAGAGAATCGATGTCGTGCAATGGGTCAGCGACCTGGAAGAGTATATCAAAAATGCCCTCAGCCCGGCCAAAGTTCTCTACGTGCTCATTGATGAAGCCGGAAAGGTTGCCCATACAGTGGTACCCAATGATCAGCTTTCCCTGGCCATCGGAAAAGAGGGGCAGAACGCCCGCCTGGCCGCACGCCTAACAGGTTGGCGTATTGATATCAAGAGTGAAGAGCAAGCGGCTGATCTGCCGGAGTTCTTCCCAACCGTGGAAGAGGAAGAAATTGACGAGCCCGAAATGGAAACTGAAGTTGAGCTCGAGGTGGAAGAGGATGCCGAACCGGAGGTCCAAGTAGAACCTGAGATCCAAGTAAAACCTGAACGTGAGAAGAAGGTTCCGGAGCCACAAGTCCAGGAAATCAGGGAAGAAGACCTAGCCGGCCTAACGAATGTAACCAAGCGTAAGAGTTGGCAGGAGCGTTTCGGAAGTGTGGAGATAGAGAGCGAAGCTACGCAGGCCAAGGAAAAGCAGGAAACGGACAAGTCCAAAAAGAAGAAGGAAAAGGTTATCACAGATCTATCGCAATTGGATTCCATCGACTTCAAGTTTGACGAGGAGAAATAGGTGGGTGATAAACGATGCGTAAAAAGCATATTCCTATGCGCACCTGTGTGGGATGTCGCTCCTCAAAGCCAAAGCGTGATCTGATCCGGGTGGTGCGCGATCCCCAGGGCACAGTGGCATTGGATTTGACCGGTAAACGATCCGGGCGTGGCGTTTATGTGTGCCCAGATGAGGCATGTCTGGAGAAGGCGGTCAAGGGTCGCCAATTAGAACGATCCCTGCAGACCAAGGTCGACGAGGGTGTCTTGACTGAACTGAAGAAGGTTTTACATGAACAAGATATATAGTTATCTGGGTTTGGCAAGACGTGCCGGTTATGTCGTATCAGGAGAGCAGGCGGTACAAGGTGGAGTCAAGCGGGGTCAGGTTGCTTTGGTACTCATTGCTGCAGATGCATCCGCCAACACCCACCGTAAGTTTAGCTCACTGGCTCAATATCACAATGTATCCTATCTAGTCTATGGTGAAAAAACCCTGTTCGGTCAAGCCATTGGTCAATCGCCAAGGTCGGTCCTGGGAGTCACGGATCGCAGTTTTGCCAAAGTGATCCGGGCTCAGGTTGGGGAGTCAGTGCAGTAGAATAATGAGGAGTGATGCGAATGAAGAAAATCAGGATCTACGAGTTAGCGAAAGAACTCGGACTCGAGAGTAAGGTTGTAGTGGACTTCCTACATGATCTAGGGGCTGACGTAGCCAATCATATGAGTACCATTGAAGAAGACATTGCCAATATGCTGAGGGAACACTATGCCCCGGAGGACGAGCCGGAAAAGGACTTAGTGCCCGAAGAGGAAGGCTTTCGCGGGAAGAAAGCGAAAAAGCGTTCCCAAGAGGGTCGGGAGGATAAAGTGGAAGCGCTAAAGCCCCGCGGCAAGAAGAAGCCGGCCCCGGCGAAGGCTGCTCCCGTGGCTAAGCCTGCAGCAGTAAAGAAATCTCGAGTGATTGCCCTGCCGGAACAGGTCTCGGTCAATGAGTTGTCCCAAAAACTTGGTGTTGCCGGCACTGAGGTAATCAAGCAGCTGATGCGCATCGGGATTATGGCTTCCCTGAGCCAAAGCGTAGACTATGACATTGCAGCCATCGTAGCCAAAGAATTTGGCGTAGCGACAACACCGGAGCTGGACCTGGCTGAAGAGATTTTTGCAGAGAAGTGTGAGGACCCCGAATTGCAGGAGCCCCGCCCGCCGGTTGTGACCATCATGGGTCATGTGGACCACGGCAAAACAACCCTTTTGGACTCGATCCGCAAGACAAAGGTGACGGCCACAGAAGCCGGTGGAATCACGCAGCACATTGGTGCCTACCAGATCGTTTATCATGGCAAACCCATTACATTTCTAGATACCCCAGGCCATGAGGCCTTTACCGCCATTCGTGCCCGGGGAGCCAAAGCTACAGACGTGGCCGTCCTCGTTGTGGCTGCCAATGATGGCGTAATGCCCCAAACCATTGAGGCACTCAATCACGCCAAAGCAGCACAAGTACCCATCATCGTCGCTATTAATAAGACAGATCTTACCACCGCCAACCCAGAACGTGTTAAACAGGAATTGACAGAACACGGATTAGTTGTGGAGGAATGGGGCGGTGATACTATAGCCGTAAATGTATCGGCCTTGCAGGGTGAAGGTATCGATGAACTCTTGGAAATGATTCTTCTCGTAGCTGAGGTGGAGGACCTCAAGGCCAATCCCCATTGTCCGGCCAGGGGAACGGTAATCGATGCGAAGCTCGACAAGGGACGAGGTCCTGTAGCCACGGTGCTATTGGCCACCGGAACGCTGAGAGTTGGCGACGCCTTTGCAGTAGGTAATGTATGCGGCAAGGTGAGAGCCCTCATCAACGATCAAGGAGAGTCCATTAAGGAGGCCGGACCGTCAACTCCGGTGGAAGTACTAGGCATCAGTGACGTTCCCGAGGCGGGCGATCTCTTTGTGGTTGTCAAAGATGAGCAGACCGCACGGCAGGTTGCCTCGATCCAGAGCGAAAAGAGGCGGGATCGTGAACTCAGCCGCTTTAGCCGGGTCACACTGGATGATCTGTTCCAGAGAATCCAGGAAGGTGAAGTAAAAGAGCTGAACCTCGTGATTAAGGCAGACGTGCAAGGCTCTGCGGAAGCGGTAAGGGCTTCACTGGAGAAACTCTCCACCGATGAAGTGCGGGTCAGGGTGATTCACCAAGGGGTGGGAGCCATCTCTGAGTCTGACGTGCTTTTGGCCACCGCTTCTGATGCGGTGATTATTGGCTTCAACGTACGACCTGAACCAAATGCTCGCAAGGCAGCGGAGCGCGATGGGGTGGATATTCGAGTCTACCGCATTATCTACAACCTCTTGGACGATGTGAAATCGGCCATGGTGGGCCTGCTCGATCCCGAGTTCAAAGAGGAGATATTGGGCCGAGCCCAAGTGCGGCAAACGTTCAAAATTCCCGGCGGCGTCATCGCCGGCAGTTATGTCCAGGAAGGCAAGATTACCCGTTCTTCCGAGGTTCGAGTCCTGCGGGATAATGTCATTATTCACGAAGGAAAGATCTCCTCCCTGAAGCGCTTCAAGGATGATGTCCGCGAAGTAACCCATGGCTACGAATGTGGTATAGGTATCGACCGATTTAATGATGTCAAAGATGGTGACGTGATTGAAGCCTTCGTCATGGTCAAGGTGGAACGAACCCTGTAGGAAGGTGAGATAGGATGGCAGAAAGACTGGGACGTTTGAGTGAAGAGATCAAACGAGAGGTCAGTAGCATTCTCGCCCGAGATGTCAAAGACCCCCGTCTCGGTATGGTGAGCATTACAGATGTGAGTGTTTCACGCGACTTGTCCTGGGCTAAGGTCTATTTTAGCCAACTGGGCAGTGCAGAAGAACGGGAGAAGACCCTCGAAGGGCTGAACAGGGCCAAGGGTTTTGTGCGTACAGAACTCTCCAAGCGTTTGAGAGTACGGCATACGCCCGAGATCATTTTTCAGTTTGATCCCTCCCTGGAAGAGGGGGCCAAGATGGATGCCCTGCTCAAGACGTTGCAGGGGTCCACAGGCAATGAGGGGCAAAATGAATAGCCTCGCAGACGTAATCCGATTTTTCCAGGAGCAGGACGACTTCATCATTGTGGGTCATGAGCATCCCGATCCAGATAGCTTAGGTTCGATCCTAGGCTTGTATTTCGGCCTGACGAAACTGGGGAAAAAATGCCGGGCAGTCAGCGCCGATCCCATTCCCAGCAACCTTTCATGGCCAGGCCTGGATAAATTTGAGCATATTCCAACAGGTTTTGACGCCGGCGAAAGCTGCGTTGTTGTACTGGATGCCGAGCCGCATCGCACGGGCTCCATTGCCTCCGGTGTGATGCAGGCTCAGCGGCTGGTGAATATTGACCATCACCAGCGCGAGCGGGGAGCTGGAGACGTGGTCTATGTTAATCCCCAAGAGGCGGCCACAAGTGTTATTGTCTATCGTCTCCTCCTTGGACTGAGCATTGACCTTGACCTAGAGATAGCTACGGTCCTCTACGGTGGAATCGTCGGTGATACGGGGGGCTTTCGCCATGCCAACACCACTAGCGAAGTTTTTGCCATTGCTAGCGAACTGCTTCGCTTTGGAGTGCAGCCCGCACCCATAGCGAGGGAGATCTTTAGCAGCCAGCCTCTGGAGTTCCTCAAGCTCCTGGGCCAGGCCCTAACTAATTTGCAGATCTCTGCGGATGGAAAATTGGTGTGGATGGTCCTCTCTTATGATCAGTTCCTGGAATTTGGAGTGGATCCTAGAGACACCGATCACCTAGTCAATTACGCGCGCCTGCTGGACACCGCAGAAATCGCCATGGTGTTTCGGGAGATCCGCCCTGGAGAGATCCGCCTGGGGCTCAGGGCCAATTCCCTGGACGTGGGGAGCCTAGCTCGCCATTTGGGTGGAGGGGGCCATAAACTCGCCTCGGGAGCAAGCTTGAAAGGTGACTTGCAGGAATTGGCCGCCACTGTGGTGAAAACGGCAGAACATTTTCTCCTAACGGGTGAGTTGATTTGATGGACGGCATTATAAACGTTCTAAAACCACCGGGAATGAGTTCCCATCAGGTTGTAAGCTTTATCCGCAGGCTGCTGAAGACCAAGAAAGTGGGGCATACTGGCACCCTTGACCCGGGAGCCAGCGGTGTGCTTCCCCTTGTGGTGGGAAACGCCACCAAGCTTTCCAACTACCTTATGGATCATGACAAGACCTATCTGGCCGAGTTGACCTTGGGCATTTCCACCACCAGCCAGGACGCGAGCGGAACCACTTCAGCCCTGAACACAAACTTTTCTCTGTCACCACGGAAGCTCGCAGACTGCCTCGCTTCGTTCCAAGGGACCATCTCACAGACCCCACCCATGGCCTCAGCCATTCGCGTGGAGGGCAAAAGGCTCTACGAGCTCTACCGTCAAGGTGTTTCTGTACCCAGAAAGCCGCGGCAAGTCCAAGTGCATTCCATCAATATCATGGCGTTGTGGAGCGAAGAAGAAGACAAAATCGGATTTGGTACCCGGGTGCTGCTCCGCATTCATTGTTCCAAAGGCACCTATGTTCGAACCCTCTGTCATGATCTAGGGGAGAAGCTTGGGGTAGGAGGGCATATGTCCTTTTTGACGCGCCTGGCCAGCGGTCCTTTTCATAGTTCGGAGGCTCATACCTTAGAAGAGATTGCAGCTTTGGTTGAGCGGGGTGAGGACCGTTTTCTCCTGCCTATGCAGGAAGCCCTGCAAGGATGGACCATGGTCAAGGTCCATCCCCTGATGCAGGAGCGAATCCGACATGGAAACTTCATTTTACCCCAGCATTTCCTGGATGTTCCCGCCACATTGACGGTAGGAGACGATGTGGTGCTCCTCAGTGTTGAAGGCGATGTCCTGGCCTTAGCAGAAATAAAAATGGCAGACCAGATCATCTGCCAACCATATCGAGTCTTCATGAGATAGGTGCATGGTATGAAATTAAACTGGATTCAGCGTCAAAACCCCACTGCACGCAGTGTAGCCCTGGGAACCTTTGACGGGGTTCACCTAGGTCACCAAAGGCTTCTCCAGGAAGCGATCGCCAGGAAAACTCTTGGTGGGACCAGTTGCGTGTGTACATTTGATATACCTCCGGAGCAGTACTTTCAAGGTCGCCTGCGCCTGCTCAGCTCCTTTCAGACGAGGGTTGAACTCTTTCTTGCCTTTGGCATTGACGAGGTGGCTTGGCTGCCCTTTGGGACGGAATTCACCTCCATGGAGGCCCAAGACTTCGTGACCAAATTCCTCGTGAACGAGCTGCGGGCCAATGAAGTAATCTGCGGCTACAATTACCGTTTTGGCAGCAAGCGCGGTGGTGATGCCGCCTTCCTTCAGGAACAAGGCAAGCTCTACGGCTTTTCCGTGACTGTGGTTCCACCGGTGACGGCAAAAGATGGACAAACCATTAGCAGTACGGCCATTCGCAAACTCTTAGCCCAAGGCCGTCTGGCGGCGGCCGCCCGATACCTCGGGTATTACCCCTCCTATAGGGGAGAGATAACACGGGCCGACAGAGGAGATCGATCCCCCCTTACCGCCAGATTTGATCCCGCCTTAGTTCTGCCTGGAGAGGGAGTGTACCTAACGCGCTGTCTAGGTCCCAAACAAGAAGGGGCATTTGCCCTTGCTGCCGTGCGCGGCGCTTGCGATATCGAGCTTTTCATGCTTGATTCCAGAGGCCAAGGGTTTGGACATCTTCTCGACGTGCAGTTCGTGCACCGGCTTGGAGACGTGGGAAGCGCACCACCAGGGGAGTCTGAACGGATGGCAGCCCGACAATTGTTGCCCGGATTTCATTTACAAGATGGCAAAGTTGTGCTAAAATAGCATTGTGCTTGGGACACAGATCTTCCCGGCATCTCAACCCTTTTCTAGGAACTGCGTATCTCCGGCGCACTTCTTGGGAAGCGGTCATACCAAATCTAGTTGGAGGTGGCGTTTTTGATCTCTAAAGAATCAAAAACAGAAATTATTGAGCAATTTAGTCGACATGAGGGTGACACTGGGTCCCCAGAGGTACAAGTGGCTATCCTAACCAAGAGAATTCGGGAGCTTACTGAGCACCTCAAAGTGCACAAAAATGATCATCACTCCAGAAGGGGCCTCTACAAGATGATCGGGCAAAGACGTGGCCTTTTGAACTATCTGATGAAAAAGGACATTGAACGTTACCGCAGTCTTATTGAGGAGCTAGGTTTACGTCGATAAACACACGAGCGGGTAACACCCGCTCTTTTTTGAGTGAACGATCCATACTCGCTATGGGTCCGCATGAAAGAGGCTATACTAAGTACATAGCTGAACACAATGTAAATGGAGGTCAAATTATGCTAAACGAGTTTCGTTTGGAACTGGGGGGACGTCCCCTCGTTCTCGAATTTGGCGAACTGGCGAAACAGGCTAACGGCTCCGTCTTAGTCCGTTACGGAGACACTGTTGTGCTGGTCACCGCCACCATGAGTTTGAAGCCTAGGGAAGGAATTGACTTCTTTCCGCTACTGGTAGACTATGAAGAGCGCATGTATGCCGCAGGGAAGATTCCCGGCGGGTGGGGCCGCAGGGAAGGAAGGCCCAGTGAAGACGCGATCCTTTCTGCTCGAATGATTGACCGTCCGCTGCGTCCCTTGTTCCCTGATGGATTTCGCAATGATGTGCAGATTGTCGCTTCCGTCCTCTGTGTAGACAAGAGCAATTCCCCGACGATTGCGGCTTTAATCGGCGCCAGCGCTGCCTTGCATATCTCGAATATTCCTTTTTCCGGACCTGTTGCAGCCGTTAATGTTGGTTTCGTGGGCGGCGAGTTCATCATTAACCCCACCTTGGCCCAGCAGGCCAACTCTAGCCTGGATATCACAGTAGCCGGCACAAAGGACGCTGTGATGATGGTAGAAGCCGCGGCCAACGAAGTTCCAGAGAAAGTCGTCCTGGATGCCATCGGGTTTGCCCACACCATTGTCAAGCAAGTGTGCGAGTTACAGGAACAGATCCGGGAAAAAATCGGATCGGAAAAGCTGGAGGTAGCTGTGGCTCAACCCGAAGCGCAGATCGACAAATGGGTGCGGGAGGCGATCACCCAAGATCTCTCCGCAGCCTTGCTTACCCCCGATAAGCTGGAGAGACAACGCCTCGTAGATGAACTGCAAGCCAGTCTCCACGACGCCTATCTGGAAGCTCACGGCGATCAAGCATATGAAGAACATGGCAAAGCCCTAGATATGGTTTTTGACACCGTGATGAAAGAGGAAGTACGTCGCTCGATTACCAAGGATAAGATCCGACCCGATGGACGCAAGCCGGACGAAATTCGGCCCATCAGCTGTCAAGTGGGGCTCTTACCCCGTGTGCATGGAACAGGTCTGTTCACCCGTGGTCAGACACAGGTCCTCACGGCCCTAACCCTTGGTCTTAAGAGCGATGAGCAAATGCTCGACAACCTCACCGACGATGAAAGCAAGCGCTACATACACCACTATAATTTCCCCGCCTTCAGTGTGGGTGAAGTGCGTCCTGTGCGCGGTCCCGGTCGCCGTGAAATTGGCCACGGGGCCTTGGCGGAGCGTGCCTTACTGCCTGTGATCCCCAAGGAAGAGGAGTTCCCCTATACACTGCGTTTGGTCTCGGAGGTTCTAGAGTCCAACGGTTCCTCCTCCATGGCGAGCATTTGCGGCAGCACCCTGTCTCTGATGGATGCAGGAGTGCCCATCAAGAGACCGGTAGCGGGTATTGCCATGGGTTTGATGATGCTCGGTGACGATTTTACCATTCTCACCGATATTCAAGGTCTGGAAGACGCCCTCGGAGACATGGACTTCAAAGTGGCAGGGACCAGCGAAGGGATCACGGCCCTCCAAATGGATATCAAAATTGGGGGCGTGACCCAGGAGATCATGGCCCAGGCTTTGGAGCAGGCACGTCAGGGACGCCTCTTCATTCTGAATAAGATCACCGCAGCCATCCCGGCGCCCCGAGCGGAGCTGTCTCCCTATGCGCCCAGAATCATTACCATGGAAATTCCTGTGGACAAAATCCGCGACGTGATTGGACCAGGGGGAAAGATCATTCGTGAGATCATCGCCAAGACAGGGGTTGCCATCGATATCGAAGATGATGGCCGAGTCTATATTGCCTCCACCGATGGCGAAGGGGGCGGGCAAGCTCAAAAACTGATTGAGCGCTACGTGAAAGAAGTGGAGGTAGGAGAAACCTACCTGGGTACGGTGAAGCGGATCATGAACTTCGGTGCCTTTGTGGAAATCCTCCCTGGAAAGGAAGGTTTGGTTCATATTTCACAATTAGAGCGCAAGAGAGTGAACAAAGTCGAAGATGTGGTGAACATTGGAGATGAGGTTCTGGTCAAAGTCATAGAGATTGACCGCCAAGGAAGAATCAATCTTTCCCGCAAAGAAGCGTTGCCTCCAGAGAAGGAAATCGAAGCCTAGTATCGAAATAACTTAATATAGAACTAAAGAAGCAGGTAGGATCGACAACCTGCTTTTTCCTTTTTTAACATGGAGAGGAGTGTGTGCATGGCGATCCTCGCTCTATATTCTCATCCCCGCACCCTGCAGGTGGCCCTCGATGGAGATTCCCGTGTTCAGACCGCAGCTTTCCCCTCTGGAGGGCCAGAGATCATCGAAGAGCACCTTTTACCCTGGCTCGCCCAGATGGGGATCAGTGCCGAGGGTCTGCGCTTTGTGGTGACCAATGAATCTTCCCGCTTGTCCCGTTCCTTGAGTGAGCGTTTTGATCTTCCAGTCCATCTCGTTGACCCTGCCCGTCATAGGGAATGCTGGCTCCAGTCCTATGTTACAGGAACGCCGGCCCTAGAGCGCAGGTGCCAAACGGATACCTTTATCTTCCGGTATTTGGCAGGGCAGGAAGCGGCGAAAAGAGATCGTGATCGAACTGCAGCACGGTGCATCGTGGCCCACCTGGATCAAGAAAACCAGTTTGGGGCACTTATCGGTACCAGGCTTATCGACGGGCTGAGCAGCCTGGACGAAGGACCCTTTGCACTCAGACAAAGCGGCGGACTGCCATTTGATGCTGTCCTTGACCTTTGCCAAGCGCATCGAGAGCGCCAGAGGACCCTAAGGGCCCTGCACGAGGAGGGAGGACTGCGAGGATATTTGGGCCTAGAGAGCCTGGAGGAGCTTTGGACCAAGCAGGACCACAAGGCAGAGTTGATTCGAGCAGCCCTGGCCTATCAGATCAGCAAGGAGATCGGCGCACTAGCCGCCGCCCTGGAGGGCCGGATAGATGCCATTATCCTGGGGGGGGAGTTGGTAGCCCATCAACCCTTCTGTGTGGGACTCCAAGAGCGGATTGGGTTTTTGGGACCTGTGGCCCTCTATCCAGGAAACCAGGCCCTGCCTGCTCTGCTCGCCGGGGCCAAAACGATCCACATCTGACATAAAGGAGTGTGCACCATGGGATTTACTAACCTCAAGGAGAGTTTAGGGCCGAGCCCCAAGCGTTGCTTGACAGTGGCTTGGGGTTTGGATAGCGAAGTCTTACTGGCGTGCAGGGAAGCTCTCGATCAAGGCTTCTTGGCGGGAGTGACTGTAACCGCACCTCCCGATCAAGTGAAAACGCTGGCGGAAGAGGTGGGCTTGAACCTTGATGGGTTTTCGATCCGACCCGCAGAGACACCTGAGGAAGGCGCCAGCGAAGCAGTACGCTTAATTCGTGAAGGTCAGTGCGATCTGCTGATGAAAGGCGGCCTCCAAACCAGCGTTATTCTGCGCGCTGTCCTGAACAAAGAGCGGGGCATCAGGGCCCAGGAGCTGCTGAGTCATGTTGCAGTAATGGAACTGCCAACGGGACGTCTAGCCCTTCTAACCGATGCCGCCATGAACATCAAACCCGATTTATATCAAAAACAGTTGATTTTAGATAACGCCATTCGGTTCGCCTGGTCCATTGGACTCAAACATCCCAAAGCCGCAGTATTGGCCTCCATTGAGACCGTCAATCCCCAGATGCAGGATACCATTGATGCAGCCTGCTTGACTCTGATGGGCAAACGGGGACAGTTCACCAAGCCCGCCACGGTGGATGGACCCTTAGCCTTTGACAACGCCTACTCGCTGGAGGCAGCAAGGCAGAAAGGCATTGAGAGTGAAGTGGCAGGACAGGCAGACATCTTTATGGTGCAGGACATTACATCCGGCAACCTTCTCTACAAAGCCTTAACCTATGTGGCTCAGCTTTCCATCGCCGGAGTGGTCGTTGGGGCTTCCTGTCCCATTATCCTTACCTCCCGGGCGGATAGCGCCCCAAGCAAACTGAATGCCATTGCCCTGGCCTGCCAGGCTTTAGCAGGAAGCTAAGGGGGAAATATTGTGGAGCAGATTCTACTCGTACTTAACCCCGGTTCTACCAGCACGAAACTGGCCGTGTTTCAAGGTGCGCAGCAAACACACCGTACCAGTCTCCATCATTCCAACGCGGAGTTGGCAGGTTTCAGCGATATTGTGGAGCAGAAGGATTTTCGCCAAGGCGTCACAGTAAAATGGTTGCAGAGCGAGGGAGTGTCCCTGGATTCGCTCACGGCCATTGTGGCCAGAGGAGGTCTTCTGGCTCCCATTCCCGGAGGCACCTACACAATCAATAAGACCATGGTGGAGCAGTTGGCGGAGGGGCGCTATGGAAAGCACGCCTCCAATTTAGGTGCACTGATTGCCTTTGGTCTGAGCCAACGCCTAGGCATTCCCTCCTTCATTGTGGATCCCGTTGTGGTTGATGAGCTAGAACCGATAGCCCGGATCAGCGGTAACCCCAAAATCGAGCGAATCAGCATCTTTCATGCCCTGAACCACAAGGCCAATGCCAAAAAAGTAGCGGATCGGATGGGACGTCCCTACGAAGAGCTCAACTTAATTGTGGCCCATTTAGGCGGCGGAATCTCCGTCGGAGCCCATAGGTGCGGCAGGGTTGTAGACGTCAACCAGGCCCTTTCCGGCGAGGGCCCCTTTTCGCCGGAAAGAGTGGGTTCCCTGCCAACGGATGGTTTAGTGCAGTATGTCTTTGATGGAGGATGGCAAAAACCGGCCCTAATGCAGCAATTTGTAGGCCGGTCTGGTTTAGTGGCCCATCTCGGGAGCAATGACAGCCGCGAAATTGTGGCCAGAATGCATGAAGGCGACGAAGATGCCCGTTTCTATTACCAAGCCATGTGCTATCAAATTGCTAAGGAAATAGGCAGGATCAGCACGGTCTTGTGCGGTATAGTGGATCAGATCGTGCTAACAGGCGGCCTCGCTCATTCCAGGGAACTGGTGGAAGAGCTGAAGCGAAGGGTGGAGTTTATAGCTCCAGTAATGGTTTTGCCTGGCGAAAACGAGTTGGAGGCCCTGGCTATGGGTGCTCTGCGCGTTTTGCAGGGTGTTGAAGAGGCACGTGAATACCGATAAGCGTCCAAGACGTAGAGTTAGGTCAAAGAGGGGGGGTGACCTGGTGGCCCGAGGTGAAGTACTCGTCAATCAAGAACTCTGCAAAGAGTGTAGTTTGTGCATTACTGCCTGTCCCCATAATGTTCTCAGAATTGGGAAGTCCATGAACACAAAAGGGTATCATCCTGTGGAGGCCTTTGCACCGGAGAGATGTACGGGGTGCACTCTCTGTGCGGTGATGTGCCCCGATGTGGTTTTGACTGTCAGGCGAAAAAGCCCGGAAAGGAAGTGATCCTATGGCAAGAGTACTAATGAAGGGGAATGAAGCCCTCTCCGAAGCTGCAATTCGTGCGGGGCTCCAAGCCTTCTATGGTTACCCTATCACACCGCAAAACGAGGTTCCCGGCTATATGGCTGAACACTTGCCTCTGCGGGGCGGAGTCTATTTACAGGCCGAAAGTGAAGTAGCGGCCATCAACATGGTCTATGGTGCTGCGGGAGCCGGTGCAAGAGTGATGACGTCATCATCGAGCCCCGGGATTAGCCTCAAACAAGAAGGCATCTCCTATATTGCCGCAGCCCAGCTGCCCTGCGTGATCGTGAATGTGGTTCGCTCGGGACCGGGTTTGGGGGGAATTCAGCCGTCCCAAGGTGACTATTTCCAAGCCGTGAAGGGCGGAGGACATGGGGACTACCGTTTGATTGTCCTGGCCCCTGGCAATGTACAAGAGATGGCGGATTTGACCACCTTGGCCTTTGACTTGGCGGACAAATGGCGTAACCCCGTCATGATCCTGAGCGACGGGATTTTGGGTCAGATGATGGAACCTGTGGAGTTTGCCGAGGACCAGAAGCCCGCAAAGGTGGAAAAGCCGTGGGCTACCACAGGTGCTCAGGGCCGCAAGCCCAATGTAGTCAACACCTTGGACATCATTGCAGAGCAGGCGGAAAAAAATCTAGGTCGCTTGCTGGAAAAATATGAGAGGATCAAAGAAGAAGAGGTGCGCTGGCAAGAAGCGAACGCCGAGGATGCCGATGTGATCCTGGTGGGCTATGGAACTTCAGCCCGCGTAGCCCGCTCCGCAATGGAGCTGGCTAGAAAAGAAGGATTGAAAGTCGGGCTCTTTCGGCCCATCACCTTGTTCCCCTTCCCCGAAAAACAGCTCCAGGCCTTAGCCAAGCCTGATCGCTCCTTTGTCACGGTGGAGATGAGTGCAGGACAGCTCATTGAAGATGTGCGCCTGGCTGTAAACGGGATGAGCCCTGTCTACTTGAGTAATCGCCTGGGCGGCATGGTTCCCACACCGGAGGACGTGCTCAGCAAAATCCGAGATATTCTGGAAGGGAGGGGCAAGGCGTGAAAACAGTTTTTGAGCGGCCTCAAGCACTGACCGAGGTGCCTATGCACTATTGTCCCGGCTGCACCCATGGCATCATCCATCGCTTAGTAGGAGAAGCCATCGACAGCTTGGGCATCTTAGGGGATACGATTGGCGTGGCCAGCGTGGGTTGTTCCGTCTTCGCCTACGATTATTTCAATTGTGATATGCAGCAAGCGGCCCATGGCAGGGCCCCAGCAGTGGCCACCGGGATCAAGAGAGTGCTCCCTGAGAAAATGGTCTTCACGTATCAAGGCGATGGCGATCTAGCCTCCATCGGTATGGCCGAAATCGTCCATGCCGCGGCCAGGGGAGAAAACATCACGGTCGTCTTTGTCAACAATGCCATCTACGGCATGACCAGTGGACAGATGGCGCCCACCTCCCTGATCGGGCAAAAGACAGCCACATCACCCCGGGGCCGGACGGTGGAAGAAATGGGCTATCCCATCAAAATGTGCGAGCTGCTGGCCACCCTCGAAGGCCCGTCCTACCTGGCTAGGGTATCCAGCCATGATGCCCGCCATGTCTTGCAGGCGGGAAAAGCCATTAAGAAGGCCTTTGAGATGCAGCAGCACAACAAAGGATTCGCCATGGTAGAAGTACTATCCACCTGTAATGTAAACTGGGGACTGAGCCCAGTGAACGCCCTGAAGTGGCTAGAAGAAAACATGATTCCCCAGTATCCTCTAGGTGTCTTTAGGGACGTCACCGCAAAGGAGGGCAACTAATGGCCGATATTATCATTGCCGGTTTTGGCGGTCAAGGTGTCTTGGTTCTCGGTCAGATGATAACCTACGCTGGCATGATCGAGGACAAAGCGGTATCCTGGTTTCCTTCTTATGGGCCCGAGCAGCGGGGCGGAACCTGTAACTGCTCTGTGGTAGTGGCCGACCGTGAGATTGGCTCCCCTTTGGTCACAGTACCTACTGCGGCCATTGTCATGAATGCCCCTTCCTTCGATCGCTTTGAACCAAAGGTGGGCGCAGGGGGTCTCTTGATTTACAACTCCTCCCTGATCAGCCAGACCTCGAAGCGAGAGGATATTCGGGTGATTGCCGTCCCAGCCAATGAGATTGCGGAGGAGTTGGGCAATGCCCGTGTAGCCAATATGGTTCTTTTGGGCACCTTTATGGAAGCCACAAATCTCATCAAGACGGAGAGCATAGAAAAGGCACTGAAAGCTGTTCTTGCGGAGCGGCATCACCATCTGATTCCCTTGAACATGCAAGCTTTGGATCGAGGAAGGGCATACCAATAGCAAATCCCAGAGGGAGGCTACTGGTGTGGAATGTTCCGTTCAATGGGGAGTTGTTTCAAGTATGATCCATGACGGCCCCCACCGACAGGAGCTTGTGGTCCAGGTCGGTGGGGAACAGGCTCAAGCGATAAACTATCCTGGACTTACAGGCTCCTGCCAAGCCGGTGACAGCGTTTTGCTCAACACCACGGCCCTTGAGCTCAAGCTCGGTACAGGAGGTTGGCACTACGTTCTCGCCATACAGGGGCGGGAACGTAGTCTGTCTAGACAGGGACATATCATGAAGCTCCGCTACACACCGCTGCAGGGACGGACACTGGCGGTGGAAGAGGAGGACAGCCCCTATCACGAAACGATGGCCAAGGCGGACTCCCTCCACGGCTTGCCCGTGGCCGTTGGCAGTCTCCATAGCATGCTTGCTCCCCTGGCCTGGACCTTCCACCAGCAGGGGAAACCAAAGCGGCTGGTCTATCTGATGAGTGATGGAGCAGCGCTCCCCTTAAGTTTCAGTAACATCGTCAGCATCCTCAAAGAGCGGGGTCTAATCCACAGCACCATCACCTTTGGACACGCCTTTGGGGGCGATCTGGAGGCCGTCAACATCTATAGTGCGCTCTTGGCCGCAAAGCATGTGGCCCAAGGGGACGCTGCGGTGGTCTTGATGGGTCCCGGGGTGGTTGGTACGGGAACAAAATGGGGAACCACAGCCCTGGAGCAAGGGATCTACCTGAACGCCGCGGCCCAACTCGACGGCCAAGCGATTGCCATCCCGCGCCTCAGTGAACAGGATGTCCGGCGCAGGCACCAAGGCTTAAGTCATCACAGCTTGACTGTGCTAACCAAAGTGGTGCAAACGCCTGTCTACGTGCCTATGCCCAACTACTTTCAAACCGTCTTCCCCCAGAGCAGACAGCTGGAAGGACTCAGGCATCGCATCGTCTGGGAAGCGACGGAGGAGGGTTTTCGAGAGCTGTTCCAGGCGGAGCTCTCCTTTTCTACCATGGGACGCAACGTAGAGGATGATCCGCTATTCTTCCATGGTGTCGTGGCCGCCGCGCTTTTCTTGGCACGTCTGACCTAAAGGGGGCTGCGCCTTGCTTGTTTACGGAGACCTACATATTCATATCGGCAGGACGAGGGAAGGGCAGCCGGTGAAGGTCACCGCCTCACCGCAGCTAAACCTGGAGCAGATACCACAGACCGCAAAGGAGAAGGGGCTCGGACTGATCGGGCTGGTGGATGCAGCTTGCTGTGGGGTGCTGCGGGATTTGCAGAGGCTACTTCATACAGGCCAGCTCAAGCCTCTAACCCAGGGAGGCTACCTCTGGCAGGGGCTACTGCTCCTTCTGGGACACGAGGTGGAAATCGCCCATAAGACGGGGAAGGAAGCACACTTTGTGGCCTTTTTTCCCGATTTGACTCTGCTGGAGCGTTATGCCGAACACGTCGCTCCCTGCATGACCAATCCCTTCCTTTCCACCCAGAAATTGCGGATGAGCGGCGATGCCTGGCTTAAATTGGTGGTAGAAAGTGGGGGAGAGGCCATTGCGGCCCATGCCTTTACGCCCCACAAGGGGGTCTACGGTAACTGCGTGCGCAAGCTCGGGGAGATGTTTGCCCATGCTCAGCTCATAGCAGGCTTGGAGCTGGGCTTAAGCGCCAACACAAGCATGG
The DNA here is from genome assembly GCA_012838305.1 of Bacillota bacterium. Classification (GTDB taxonomy): domain Bacteria; phylum Bacillota; class Limnochordia; order Darwinibacteriales; family Darwinibacteriaceae; genus UBA5420. The sequence continues at coordinate 39,618 of DUPN01000108.1, forward strand.
CTGCGCAAATTGCCGATACCCACAGCTATGCCTATATCTCCAACTCCGATGCCCATTCTCTGACCACCATCGGCCGGGAGTTTACCGCCTATGACCTGCCCTCCTTGGGCTTTAGGCAATGGGCGAAAGCTCTTAAGAACCTTGAAGGAGGCATCGTGGCCACCCATGGTCTAGATCCCCTCTTAGGTAAGTACTATCGCAGTTTCTGCAGGAACTGCCAGCTCTTGGCGGAAGGGGACGACCCCGTTTTGCGCTGTCCAAGATGCGGAGGACCCGTTGTTTGTGGAGTATGGGACCGTCTGCGGGAAATCCGGGACATGCCTGAAAAAGCTGCAGAAAGACCCCCGTATATATCCCATGTCCCATTGATGATGCTGCCAGGCGTTGGCCCCCGCACCTATCGACAGCTGCTGAAAAAGCTAGGAACGGAAATCGAAGTGATGTATACTGTATCCTTAGAGGCCATCAGCGATGTGGCAGGGCCTGTCCTGAGCGAACAAATCGCTGCCGTCCGCACCGGTAACTTGCACATTCTGCCAGGTGGAGGAGGAAAATATGGCCGGATAACGAAGGCTCAAGAGAGGTGAATGTATGATTACCGTTATTTTTGTCAGACATGGAGAGACGTTCTGGAACGTGGAACAGCGTTACCAGGGCCAGAAGGATAGCCCCCTCTCTCCTTTAGGCAGGGAACAAGCTGCCAAGGTCGGCCAGTTCCTAAGTACACGTGCCATTGACGCTGTTTTTTGCAGCGATCTCCAGCGAGCGTACTTTACTGCAAAGAGGATTGGAGAGCGTCATGACCTGGAACCCCAAGTGGACCCGCGGCTCAGAGAAATGAGTTTCGGGGTCTGGGAAGGAAAAACACGGGGAGAAGTGATCCAAGAGTACTCTCAGCTCTGGGACGCTCGCTCTCGGGACATTCTTCGCACCCGGATTCCCCAGGGGGAGCTCCCGGGCGAGGTGGTGGAACGCTTTCACAGCTTCCTCAGGGAACAAACGGAGAATGGAAAGTCGACCGACCGGACCATCGTGGTTGTTTCCCATGGCGGCGCTCTGCGCCTCGTGCTTTCTTCGCTGCTTCATATTCCCCTGGAAAAATCTTACGGCATCCGTCAAAGCAATGCAGGCGTTTCGGAGCTGCTCTGCTTCCAGGAGGGCACAGAATGCAGGTGGGAAGCTGTGACGATTAACAGCACCGCCCACCTAGGGTAACATATTCTTCTCCAGCAAGGCATAGGTTTAGATAATGCTATGCTGGAGAGGTGTGAGGGTTATACATGTTTATGGCAGGGGCATTTGGTGAGCTGGTGTGGGCCTATTTCCTTCGCCATCTACCCTTATACTTAGCACTCATTCTTTTGTTTGTAAGTGGCTTAGGATTTGGGGCCGTTGCCACACACAAACTATCGCCTGTACAAAGGGACGATTTGGCAAACTATCTTTCCGGCATTTATACCTCCTTGGCTGATCACTCCGGCGAGGCTGCGTCCAAGGGAGAAGCATTCTACCAAAGCCTGATGGACAATGTAGTCAAGACCACCGGCCTCCTCTTCTTACTGGGGCTTACGGTGATTGGATCCCCCTTGATCCTGGCCGTGGTTTTTCTCCGCGGTTTTGCTTTAGGCTTCACGGTAGGTTTTCTCGTCCAAGAGACGATGTTGCGCGGCTTGATCTTGTCTACCGCCTGCATTTTGCCCCATAACATCCTGATGGTGCCGGCGATTTTGCTCGGAGCAGGTGGGGCGCTGTCCTTTGCAGCCACAGCCGCCAAGACCCTCTTTGGTCTATCCAAGGACGGGATCTCAGGTCAGTTGGCCAGCACCACATTCCTCAGTCTATGCAGTGGAATCCTATTTGTCCTAGGAGCCTGGATCGAAACCTACCTGACTCCTGTCTTGGCCCAGCTCAGCAGCGGATTTCTCATTTGAAGGGAGGCATGCTATGTTTCAACCTTTCGATGCTTACTATTCCTTCCTGCGCGTGGAAAAAGGACTATCGGAAAACACTGTACAAGCCTACTCTCATGATCTCCGCCAGTTTCGGGAATTTCTAATCCAAAGGCAGCTCTCCCTCGCTGAGGTTCAAGGCGAACATGTGGCCTTGTATATTAAGGTCTTAGAAGAAAACTCCATTGGAGCCCGTTCGAGGGCCCGTAAAATATCAGCACTGCGGAGTTTTTTCGATTATTTATTGGACGAGCAGATTGTCGGGAGCAACCCCTGTGCCTATCTGTCTGCCCCCAAGCTCCCGAAAAGCCTACCGCAGATCCTCAGTGAACGGGAGGTGGTGGCCCTTTTGGACGCCCCAACCCTAGACAAGCCCACAGGGTACCGCGATCGAGCCATGCTGGAGGTTCTGTACGGCAGCGGCCTACGAGTGTCGGAGCTGGTGGGCTTGGATGTGGGAGATGTCGATCCTCTAGGTTTCGTCCGCTGCCTCGGTAAAGGCAACAAGGAACGCATCATTCCCCTGGGCACCCATGCCTTGCAAGCCACCGCAAACTATCTCGACTTTGCCCGCAGACGTCTGGTGACCAATCACAGAGAAAGGGCCTTGTTTGTCAACTCCAGGGGCAAGCGCCTCACGAGGCAGGGATTTTGGAAAATCCTGAAAGGGTGGGCCCAGGCCGCGGGGATCCAAAAGGAGATCTCCCCCCATATGCTCCGGCATTCCTTTGCCACCCATCTCTTGCGTCACGGTGCGGACCTACGTTCCGTTCAGGAAATGCTGGGCCACGCGGACTTGGCCACCACGCAAATCTACACCCATTTGGACAAAGGACATCTGCGCGATGTCTACGGAAAGACGCATCCTAGAGCGCTAAAGGAGGAAGAGTAATGAAACGGATAGTGCTAGTTGTCTTAGACAGCGTGGGTGTGGGTGCATTGCCCGATGCCCACCTTTACGGTGATCAAGGAAGCAATACGCTGGCACATGTGGCCGAGGCTCTAGGGGGGCTGCACCTGCCTAATTTACAGGCACTCGGACTTGGTAATATCATTCCCGTTCAAGGGGTTCCCCCAACTCCCAGTCCAAAGGCAGCCTGGGGAAAAATGGCCGAAGTCTCCAAGGGTAAAGATACCACCACGGGACACTGGGAGCTGGCAGGCTTGACCCTCAAGGCGCCCTTCCCCACATACCCCCAAGGCTTTCCCGAAGAGATTATCCAGACCTTCGAAGAGCGAATCGGGCGCAAGACCTTGGGTAATTACCCCGCCTCGGGAACTTCCATCATCGAGGAGTTGGGCCAGGAGCATCTAGCAACGGGATTCCCCATCGTCTACACCTCTGCAGACAGCGTCTTTCAGATCGCCGCCCATGAAGAGGTGGTGCCATTGGATCAGCTCTATGCATGGTGCCACATCGCCCGTTCCCTTCTCCAAGGGGAACACGGGGTGGGGCGGGTCATTGCCAGGCCTTTCCTTGGGGAAGTTGGCTCGTTCAAGCGTACCGCCAATCGCCACGATTTCAGTCTTCCTCCCATCGAGCCCACTGTGTTGGATGCGCTGACCGCCGCCGGCATCCCCGTTTTTGGTGTGGGCAAAATATCCGACATCTTTGCGGGGCAGGGCATTACGGAGTCGTATCCGGCCACGAGCAACCAAGCTGGAATGGATCAGATCGTGCAGTTGATCCGGACCAAGGAAGAACACTGCCTCATTTTCGCTAACTTGGTGGACTTCGATATGCTCTGGGGCCATCGTAATGATGCCGCAGGCTATGGCCGAGGCCTCGAGGAGTTTGACCTTCGTCTGCCCGAAGTTCTCTCCGGACTGCAGTCCAATGATCTTCTGCTGATCACGGCAGATCATGGATGCGATCCCACGTTCCCGGGGACCGATCACACCAGGGAGTACACCCCCCTTTTAGTAACGGGCCCCAGGGTACGAAGTGTGGACCTGGGCATTCGCCGGAGCTTCGCTGATGTAGCCAAGACCGTCGCCCACTACTTTAGCGTGGACTATGCCACCATTGGCGTCAGTGTTTTGCCGGAAGTACTTCCTGGGGAAAGGGGATAGACCGATGCATGCTGTGGATCTCATTCAAAAAAAGCGCGATGGCCAGCGACTGAGCCGCGCCGAACTGGAATTCCTAATCCAAGGCTATGTCGAGGGGCGTATTCCCGACTATCAGATGGCTGCCTGGGCCATGGCAGTCTATTTTCAGGGGATGGAGCCTGAGGAAATCACCGATCTAACCCTGATCATGGCCCACTCGGGGGATACTCTAGACTTAAGTTCCATCCACGGGGTTAAAGTGGATAAGCACTCCACCGGTGGTGTGGGGGATACGACGACCTTGATTGTAGCTCCCCTGGTGGCTAGCTGCGGCATACCCGTGGCCAAAATGTCCGGCCGTGGACTCGGCCACACCGGGGGTACCGTGGATAAATTGGAGAGTATTCCGGGTTTCCGGGTTGATCTTCAGCCTCAGGAATTCATCTCCCAGGTCAATCGACTTGGCCTCAGCCTCGTGGGTCAGACTGGACAGTTAGCCCCGGCCGACAAACTTCTCTATGCCTTGCGGGATGTAACAGCCACCGTGGAGTCGATTCCCCTGATTGCTTCTTCCATTATGAGCAAAAAGATCGCAGCGGGGGCCGACGGCTTCGTCCTGGATGTGAAGGTGGGCCAGGGGGCCTTTATGAAAACAGAAGCGGATGCAGTGCAACTAGCTGCGACCATGGTGCAGATCGGAACCCTAGCCGGTCGAGTTACGGTGGCTTTGGTTACCGACATGAACCAACCCTTGGGAACAAGAATCGGAAATGCCCTGGAAGTAAAGGAAGCAATCCTTACCCTTAAGGGTGATGGTTCTCCTAGATTGAGGGAGCTTTGCGTGCAGCTGTCTGTAGAAATGCTGCTCTTAGCCGGCAAAACCCAGGACAGGCACGAGGCTGAGCGCCTCGTGGAAGAGCGCCTTAAAAATGGCGACGGTCTGGAGAAGTTTCGCCAACTAATCGAAGCCCAAGGCGGGGAGGGGAGAGTGATTGAGGATCTGACCCTCTTGCCCCAGGCGAACTACAGTCAGGATATCCCAGCTCCCAAAGGCGGATTTATCCAGGCCATCGATCCCTTAACGATCGGCATTTGTGCGATGGAACTAGGGGCGGGCCGGGAGCAGAAGGATGCCCCCATCGACCTGGCCGTGGGATTAGAACTGCAGACCCAGCTCGGTGATTCTGTGCAGAAAGGCGCCAGCCTAGCTAAGCTCTATGCGAATGATCCCCAAGCAATGGAAAGGGCGGCAGCCCTGGCCAAAGAAGCCTTTACAATTGGTGCTGAGAAGCCGGTTGTACCCCCGACGATTTATCGGAAAATCCTGGCTGAAGACGTATAATAGCTCCTCCTGCCCCATATTTATGGTAGTGGGGAAGGGGGAGGAGACTATGGCTTTTGATCTGTTCTCTAGAACCAAGTGGTTGACCGGTATTGTACTCATCCTTTGTTTAGGCCTTCCGGCAGCCCAGGTGCTGGCTTTAGAGGTGGGCGGCAAAGCCCACTACTTAATGGATCCCTACAGTGGACGAGTGTTCCTGGAGCATAATGGTAATGAAGCTCTCCCGGTGGCCAGCATTTCCAAGCTGATGACCTTGGTTGTGGTCCTGGAAGCGGTGGAGCGGGGCGAGATTAGCCTAGGTGATCTGGTCACAGCCAGCCCCTTTGCAGCCAGCAAGAGAGGTTCCCGAATCTGGCTGGAGTCGGGGGAACAGTTGACACTTGATGAACTGGTCTACGCCATCGCGGTGGGGTCGGCCAATGATGCGGCTGTGGCCGTGGCCGAATTCATCGCCGGGAGCGAACCGAACTTCGTGCAGTTAATGAACGAACGGGCCCAAGAACTGGGCCTGGAAAACACGATTTTTGTGAACAGTACAGGTCTGCCCAACGACGACGAAACAACGAACCAGATGAGTGCCAGAGATGTTGCACTCCTAGCCCGGCATGCCATGGGCGTTCAGCACCTGATGGACTATGTATCTACCTACGAACACACCATGCGGGCCGATACAACCAAAATACCCGTGCTCTGGAATGGGAATAAACTCTTGCGACGCTATTACGGAGTGGATGGTCTGAAAACAGGCTATACCACCGAAGCAGGCTACTGCATTGCGGCCACAGCGGAGCGGGAGAACTTTCGACTGATTGCAGTAACCCTAGGTCACAAGAACGACGAAGAACGGGAGAGCGCAGCCAGGGCCTTGCTGGACTATGGTTTTCGCAAGTACCAAAGCCTTGAGCTGTATGCCCAAGGCGATATTGTGGGCAGTCTGGAGTGTCCAACGGGAAACCCCCGTAAGGTCGATGTGGTCTTGCCCAGCGACTTTCTCGTCACGGTGGAGCGGGGCAAGGAGTTGGATTTGACAACCGTCGTTCAGCTGGAAACGGATTTGGAATTGCCCATAGAGGAGGGCCAAATCGTCGGAACGATCACCGCCTACTACCAGGAGGAAATGGTGGGTTCCAATCCCTTAACAGTCAAGCAAAGGGTCCGCAGACTGCGCCTGCCAGAACTGGTTCTGCGCTTAGGTCAGGCCATGGCCCAGGCCATATTTTAATTTCCACAGGTAGCAGGTAAACAGGCTTTTCCCTCGAAAAGATTCATATACCAAAAAAAGGGAGGGAAGCCTGTGCGTTTTCGTTTTGAACTGGAAGGACAAGCACTGATTGCGGAGCTACAAGGCGAGCTGGACCTACATACATCGCCGGAGTTTAAGGCAAACCTCGTCAAGCTTTTTGATACCCACCCCCATATTAAGCACTTGATCATGCATGTGAAGGGTCTTTCTTTTGTTGACAGCTCAGGTCTAGGTGTGATTCTCGGTCGCTATCGAGAATTGCAGCAACGGGGAGGTCGGCTTTTTTTTGTGCAGCCCAATCCTCAGATCAAGCGCATTCTGGAAATGTCGGGCTTTCCGAAGATATCGGAATTTGCCGATTCCACCTCAGAAGTTTTGAAACGGATCTAAGGAGGCGACTTAGATGACAACGACCAACTGGATCAAATTGGAGATTCCCAGTGATACCCGTAATGTAGCCTTTGCCCGTACTGCGGTAGCTCTCTTCGCCAGTCAGCTGGATTGGACCCTCGATGAACTGGAAGACATTAAAGTGGCCGTCTCCGAAGCTGTATCGAACTCGGTTATCCATGGATATGAGCTGCAGGACGGACTCGTGAAGATCGAAGTTTCCTATGAAGGGCCCGAGCTGCGAGTTGTGGTGGAAGACTATGGCCGGGGTATCGAACATGTGGAGCAGGCACAGGAGATTGGCTATACTCGTCTTCCAGAGGAGAGGATGGGCCTCGGTTTCACCTTTATGCACGAGTATATGGACGAGGTTTTGGTGTCCTCACAAATCGATCAGGGCACAAAGGTCGTCATGATCAAACGGGTCCAAGCCTCGGAGAGTTAGGGGCGGCCATGGACATGGATCAGACGCGATGCTTGCTTGCAAAGTCCCGGCAAGGTGACCTTCAAGCCCGGAGCGAACTGGTGGATATGAACCTCCCCCTTGTCCATAGCATTGCCCGGAGATTTATCGATCGGGGTTTAGAATATGATGATCTGCTGCAAATTGGCTCTTTAGGCCTGCTCAAAGCGATCAACGATTTTGATCTGAACTACGAGGTGCGTTTCTCCACCTATGCAGTGCCCAAGATCATGGGTGAAATTAAACAGCATCTCCGGCGGACCTCACGGCTGACTGTGTCCCGCTCCACAAAGAGGCTGGCCTCCGATGCCCTCCATGCCAAAGATACATTGGCACAAACCTTGGGGAGAAATCCCACCATCTCAGAAATTGCCACCCAGCTCGGGGTGGAGACGGAAGAAGTGGTGTACGCCTTTGATGCGGTCTCTCCCGTCTATTCTCTGCAAACCCAAGTTGATCCCGAGGATGCCGGAGCCCCCGAGTACCAGGATCTGGTGGCCTCAAGCGGGAGTCATGAAAGTCTCATGCTCAAACAAGCTCTCGAAAGTTTGGCGCCGGATGAACGCCGCATCATCCTCCTTCGTTACTTCGCAGAGAAAAGTCAGACTGAGGTGGCCCGAGAGCTTGGTATCTCCCAAGCCCAAATCTCCCGCCAGGAGGCTCGGATTATCCGTCAGTTACGCCACGAACTGTAGAAAAGAGGAATTATGTTGTTTGCCGATCTGCATTTACATACCACCGAGTCCGATGGCACCTGGACTCCAGAGCAACTAGTGGGGCAGGCCTGCCAGATCGGACTAGGCGCCATTGCCATCACAGACCACGATACCACAGCGGGAATTGAGGCTGCTCAGAGAAATGCACCCCAGCAACTGCAGGTGATTCCCGGCATCGAGCTGAGTTGCGTAGCCGAGGACGGTGAAGAGGTCCATATTGTGGGCCTGTGGATCGATCCTCAGTATCAACCGCTCCAACAGGAGCTTACTGCCTTGCGATCCGCTCGGATTGGGCGTATCGAAGAAATTTTGGCGCGTCTGGCCGATCTCGGGATTTCTCTGGAGCAAGGCGATGTCCTGCGTTTTGCCACTAGAGATGTGCTCAGCCGCAGCCACATTGCTTCCGCTCTCGTGGAGAAAGGGGTAGTGGCCAGCAAAAAAGAGGCGTTCGATGCCTACCTGGGACAAGGTGCCCCCGCCTATGTTGAACGAAGAAAGCTACGGCCTCACGATGCCATTGCGTTAATTGGCCAAAGCGGTGGTGTCCCTATCCTGGCCCATCCCGGTCTCTTACAGAATCTAACAATTCTGCCGTCCCTGAAAGAAGCGGGCTTAGTCGGCCTGGAAGTTATCCATCACAGCCACAGCCCCGGGCAAACCCAGCGCTACTTAGAACTGGCTGCGGAATTGGAGCTCCTTCCGAGCGGCGGTTCTGACTGCCATGGACCGAAGGGAAAAGACAGCATCTATCTGGGAAAGTACAAGATCCCCTGGAAATGGCTTGGTGATCTGGCCGCAAGGCGCGCAAGGTCCTAACCGTGATCTCTGCTGCCGATTATTCCCTGCAGGGCATTGACCTTTTGGCTCGAATAGTTGAGTAGAATCTCCTTCAACCGTATTTGAAGTCGCGAAGCTAATTCGGAACTTGAGGAGTTGGGCAGATGTCGGAAATAATGGGGGGCAAAGTATCCTTAAAACTCGTGAAGCCACATCGCTACCGGGTGCATTACCACATTTTTCTTAGCGGTCAGATCATTGGAGAAATTGAACTGGATCATATCGCCTGGCGAAGTGGGGAAGCGGAACTGAAGGTTCATATTTTTGATGCAGAGATGCACAATCATGGCCACGGATCCGATGCGGTCATGACCCTTTTGGGCCAAGCTTTTCTCAGGATGAACTTGAACCGAGTCTACCTGCGGGTGCTGGCCAGTAACAAAAAAGCTGTGCGCTGCTATGAAAAAGCGGGCTTTAGAAAAGAAGGTCGTTTGCGTCGCCTGACCGAGGCAAACATGGAAGAAGAAATCTTTTTGATGGGTGTCTCCAAGGCGCAGTATTTGAAGCACACCCAACCATGGGCTGTTTAGAACCGCGAAAACGCGGTTCTTTCTTTTATCCCCCATAAGCTGCAGTCTTTAACGAATGTTATAGGCGGATACTGGAATGGAGCAAGGATTCTCCAAAGCAGTGTCGAACACTAGAGAATACATTTCTTTTAGAGAGTAAACGGAGGGGTAGTTATGCTCAGAATTTTCGTACTTGGTGGTCCAGTAATGATACCATTGCTTCTTTGCTCGATTTTTGCTCTGGCCATTGGGATTGAAAGACTATGGTATTTGCTGCGCTCAAGAATCGATACCGATGACCTCCTGGAGGACATCAAACTGTCCCTGGGCCAAGGCAAAGTGCTAGAAGCGATGCAGATTGCCAAAAAATCAAGGGGACCTGTCGCCGCGGTACTGGCCACAGGTATCGCCCACTACGACCAAGAACGAGAAGAAATCCAGCAGCATATGTCCTCCGTGGGTCAAGAAGAGATCTTCAAGATGGAAAAGCGCCTAGGAGCCCTGGACCTCATTGTGACCCTCTCTCCTTTGCTTGGGATTTTGGGCACGGTCACCGGTATCATTGACAGCTTCAATGTAATGGGCGCCATGGAAGGTGTGACCCAAGCTTCGGCCCTGAGCATTGGTATTGCTGAAGCACTGATCACCACTGCGGCTGGTCTAAGCATCGCCATCCCCACGATGGCCTTAGCCTCCTATCTTAATGGCATTGTCAACAGCCAAGTTGCAGATATGAGTAGGAAATCCACCGAACTCCTGAACGTCCTTGATGCAGGGAGTGACAGGTAATGAATTTTGAACGTACCAAGAGGCGAAGAAACAGTCCAGACATAACGCCCCTGATTGACGTGATGTTTTTCATGCTGGTCTTTTTCATGGTGTTTTCCACCATTAAAACCGAGCCCATGGGCTTGGACGTGGAGCTGCCCAGAGCCGTTACGGGAAGCCCCCAGACCAGTACAAGCTTTGAAGTGCTGGTGGACAAGTCCGGTGTCTTCTACGTATCCGGCCGCATGGTCACAGGCACAGAACTGCAGCAGCAGCTGACCGAGAGGCTACGGGTAAACCCTGATATCTTCGTCATTGTCAAGGCCGACAGAGACGTGCGCTATGAACACGTGGTGGACGCCCTCGATCACGTGCGGGCTGTTGGCGGATACAGGCTGGGTTTAGCTGTTCAGCAAAACGACTAAAAGAGGAGGGAGATATGTGCGTAATCCCTTTGGGGACGAAACACGGTTAAACCGTTTTCTTCTGGTGTCCGTGGTTCTCCATGCCATTTTATTCTTCGCCATACCTGATCTGAGTTCCCTCTTCGATGTGGACGTTCCCGGGATGGCCGGGGGAGGGGTTATTCAAGTTATGCATGTGGAAACCTCCGTCAATCCGCGTCCAACTCCCGTCACCAACCGTCTCTCCCAGACAACGGTACCCAGAGTGACGGAACCGCGACCCCAGCCGGAGGCGCCCGTGACAGAGCAACCGGTGGCTCAACCAGAAGCGCCCCAAACCCCGGAGCCCCAGGTGGAGCAGACTCGTCCTGCTATTCCCGAGCCCGAGGTGGCGCCCGAGGTCGAACCCACAGTGCCTGAGGTGCCTGAAGCGCCTGAGGTGCCCGAGAGCGGCAGCGGCGAGGTACTTACCAGTCCCCACGGACCTGAAGTGGTTGTGGAACCTGCAGCCAGAGAAGTGATTGAACCGCCTGTAGAAGCGCGTCCCGAACCAGATCAAAGACCTGCATCCACCACAAGCGGATCGGGGACTTCCACCGGAGGCTCCAGCGATGAAGCGGGAAGTAGCGAATCGGGCCAGGGAACGGCAGAGACGGCCCCAGCTGCACCTCCTCCGCCGGCTAGCGGCCGAGAACTCCATGGAGCCGGTGACAAACCGCCTACCTATCCAAAGAATGCGGAGCATGACGGTGTAGAAGGAGTTGTGTTCTTATCCATCGAAGTCTCTGCAGCGGGACAGCTGCAGGGGGTCATTCTGGAGAGGTCGGCGGAGGATGAACGTCTGGATTTCCAAGCCATGCGCTATATCGAAGGTATGTGGTCCTTTAATGCCCAGCCCTACGATTACAGTATGGCGGTAGCCGTGATCTTCAGTAAAGAGGACAATAGGTTTATCTCCCATGTTGAATATGGAGAGGTCAAATGGTTGAACGCACCTTAAAGGGAGGATCGCGGATGC